>NZ_JBHJUW010000001.1:0-174180 GCF_042268205.1 Streptomyces sp. NPDC056160 | reverse complement strand
GTCGTGGACCAGTCTGGCAGTGCGGCCGCCGCGTACCGGCATCCGTGGGACGCCGGGGCGTCCGGTGGAGTTCCCCTGTCCGGTCAGGACGACCCTTTCGGGTTGATGTTCGGGTCGAGAGGATGTTTTCCACCGGCCGCGAGTTCGAACTCCGCGCGGGGATGTTCCAGCGAGCCGAGGGAGACGATCTCCCGTTTGAAGAGGCCGGCCAGCAGCCATTCGGCGAGGACCTTGGCTTTGCGGTTGAAGGTGGGCACCCTGCTGAGGTGGTAGGCGCGGTGCATGAACCAGGCCGGGTAGCCCTTGAGTTTGCGCCCGTAGATTTGTGCGACGCCCTTGTGCAGTCCGAGGGAGGCGACCGAGCCGACGTAGGCGTGCGCGTACGTCTGGAGGGGTTCGCCGCGCAGGGAGCGGGCGATGTTGTCGCCGAGGACCTTGGCCTGCCGGACCGCGTGCTGGGCGTTGGGGGCTGTTTCCTTGCCGGGTTCGGCGGCGGTGACGTCGGGGACGGCGGCGGCGTCTCCGGCGGCCCAGGCGTGTGCGACGCCGTCGACGGCCAGTTCGGCGGTGCACTTGAGGCGACCGCGGCCGTCGAGGGGAAGATCGGTGGCGGCCAGGAGGGGGTGCGGTTTGACGCCGGCGGTCCACACGACCGTGCGGGTGGGGAAGCGCCGGCCGTCGCTGAGGACGGCGACGCGGTCGGCGCACGACTCCAGACGGGTGCGCAGGAGCACCTGGATGTTGCGGCGGCGCAGTTCGGTGACGGTGTAGCCGCCCATCTCCTCGCCGACCTCGGGCAGGATCCGGTCGGAGGCCTCCACGAGGATCCACTTCATGTCCTCGGGGCGGATGTTGTGGTAGTAGCGCGCGGCGTAGCGGGCCATGTCCTCCAGTTCGCCGAGCGCTTCCACGCCTGCGTATCCGCCGCCGACGAAGACGAAGGTCAGGGCCGCGTCGCGGATCGCGGGGTCGCGGGTGGAGGAAGCGATGTCCATCTGTTCGATGACGTGGTTGCGCAGGCCGATGGCTTCCTCGACGGTCTTGAAGCCGATGCCGTGGTCGACGAGGCCGGGGATGGGCAGGGTGCGCGAGACGGAGCCGGGCGCGAGGACGAGTTCGTCGTACGTCAGGCGGTCGGTGCCGCCGCTCTCCGCGGTGGCGAGAGTGGTGAGGGTGACGGTGCGGTGCGCGTGGTCGACGGCCTTGACCTCGCCCGCGATGACGCGGCACCGGTCGAGGACGCGGCGCAACGGGACGACGACGTGCCGCGGGGAGATCGCGCCGGCCGCCGCCTCGGGCAGGAACGGCTGGTAGGTCATGTAGGGGTCGGGCGTGACGACCGTGATCTCGGCATCACCCCGCGCCAGCTCCTGTCTCATCCGCCGCTGCAGGCGCAGGGCCGTGTACATCCCGACGTAGCCGCCGCCGACAACGAGAATGCGCGCACGTTCCTTCACCATCCCATGACGCACCCGTGACTCTCGTTTGTCCACAGCCCCGGCGTTTTGTGTGACCGGCGGGCGGTACGGCGCGGGATTGGCCGGATCCCCCGGTGCTGGGGCGGGTACCCAGGTCAGCGGGGGTGAACGGGGGTTCGGAAAGGGTCGCGATGCGGACGTGGGCGGCTCATGCTCCGATCGGGGGGCGTTCCGTGCGGAACTGCCCCTTCTGAATTGACTCCCTCTCAACTATGTTCGTGTGTCGACGGGGTGCAGGAAATGGGGATGTGGTCGAACGGGTCCGCGGGTCCCACCGGATCTCGCAGGGCGGGCTCGGTCGTGCGCGGTCCCCGTCGGGTGCATCCCGCGTTCAGTGGCGGGGAGAGTCTCCGGGGGGAGACGTCATTACCGGGGGATCAGTTATGCACATTCAGGACACTCATTGGTCCACCGCGTCCGCCGTCGCGTCCGGCGGCGGGGCGATGGGCACGGCGGCGGGCGCGGGGCGCGGGGAGGAGTCCCGGGCGGTGCGGACCACACCGCTGCGTGTGGACGCACAGCGCAATCTGGAGCACGTGCTGCGGGCGGCGCGCGAGGTCTTCGGCGAGCTGGGCTACGGCGCGCCGATGGAGGACGTGGCCCGGCGCGCCCGGGTCGGGGTCGGCACGGTGTACCGGCGCTTTCCGAGCAAGGACGTCCTGGTGCGCCGGATAGCCGAGGAGGAGACGTCCCGGCTGACCGATCAGGCGCGGGCCGCGCTCGGCCAGGAGGACGAGCCGTGGTCGGCGCTGTCCCGCTTCCTGCGGACGTCGGTGGCGTCCGGCGCGGGCCGGCTGCTGCCGCCCCAGGTGCTGCGGGTCTCGGTCGCCGAGGAGCGGGCCGACGAGGGGGCCGGGGCGGACGGCGCGCGGGTGCCGCAGCAGCGGACCGAGCCGGGCGCCGGTGAGCTGCGTCTGGTGCCCGACCAGCCGGTCGCGCCCGCGCCGGAGGCGGTGGACGACACGGGGGCGGCGGAGCTGCTGGAGGTCGTGGGCCGGCTCGTGGAGCGGGCACGGGCGGCGGGCGAGCTGCGCGCCGACGTGTCGGTCTCGGACGTCCTGCTCGTGATCGCCACGGCGGCGCCCGCGCTGCCGGACGCGGCCCAGCAGGCGGCGGCCTCGTCACGGCTGCTGGACATCCTGCTGGAGGGGTTGCGCTCACGGCCGGCGTGAGCGGGGGCGCGCACGCCGGGGCGATTCCAGCGAGCATGCCCCGTACGGGTGATGCCGGTTCCGCAGGGAGGGAAGTCCCCACGGACGGGTGGAGGATCCTTCCTGCGGAGTCCTGGCGGGGAGCCCCTGTGGCAGCCTGACTCGGTGATCGGGTCGGCTGGGCTGGCGGCGGGGGTTGACGGCGATGGGCGTTGACGGGCGTGAGCCGGTCGGTGGGGACGGCGCGGGCGCCGACAGGCCGCGCCCGCCTCAGGTGCCGGCCCAGGGCGGACCGGCCCAGGGCGGAGCCGCCCAGGGGGGAACGGCCCAGAGCGGCGCAGCCCGGGGCGGACCATCCCGGGCGCCTGGCCAGGGCGGCCCGGCCGACGCACCGCGCGAGGAGGCGCGGCGTGGCGATGTGCCTCGGGACGGTGTGCCGGGTGGTGAGGCGCCGTCTGGCGCGGCACCCTGTGGTGAGGCGCCCCGTGGTGAGGCTTCCACCCGGGAGGTTGGGGTACCGGCGCAGCGCGAGTGGCGTGAGGACAGTGTGCTTCCGCCGCCGCGGGAGGTGCCGCCGTCCGACGCCGAGCTGATCGGCCGGATGCGCACGGGGGACGACACGGCGTACGAGGACCTGTACCGGCGCCACGCCGACGCCGTGCGCCGGTACGCCCGCGGCTGCTGCCGGGACGCCCACACGGCCGACGACCTCACCGCAGAGGTGTTCGCCGCGATGCTCCAGGCCGTGCGCGGCGGTTCCGGTCCCGCCCACGCCGTACGGGCCTATCTGCTCACCAGCGTCCGGCGGGTCGCGGCGCGCTGGACGAAGACCGCACGGCGCGAGCAGCTGGTGGACGACTTCGCCGTGTTCGCGGCGCAGGCGGCCCGTGCCCCCGAGGTGTCCGACGACACGGCGTCCCTCGGCCCCTTCGAAGGGGGCCTGGACCCGGGCGCGGACGTACGGGCGATGCACGAGGCCGAGCGGTCCATCGCCGTGCGGGCCTTCCGCTCCCTGCCCGAACGGTGGCAGGCCGTGCTGTGGCACACCGAGGTCGAGGACGAGTCGCCGAGCGAGGTCGCCACGCTGTTCGGGCTGGACGCCAACGGCACTCGGGTTCTGGCGAGCCGGGCCCGCGAGGGTCTGAGACAGGCCTACCTCCAGGCCCACGTGAGCACGGCCCTGACCGACGACGAGGAGTGCTCCCGCTACGCCGGCCAGCTCGGCGGCTACGCCCGGCGCAAGCTGCGCACCCGCGCCGAACGGGGTCTGCGCAAGCATCTGGCGGAGTGCGCCAGGTGCCGGCTGGCGGCGCTGCAGATCGAGGAGGTCGCGAGCGGCATCCCCGCCGTCGTCCCGGTCGCCGTCATCGGCTGGTTCGGGGCCGCCGGGTACGCCAAGGCACTCGGTCTCCTCGCGGGCGGAGCGGGAGCGACGGGCGCGGCGGGTGCCGCCGCGGTGGGCGGAGGTTCGGGGGGCGCGTCGGCGGGGGCGGCCGGTGGAGCGGGCGGTGCGGCCACCGCTGCCGGGGGCGGTTCCACCGGGGGCGCGGGTGGGGGCGCGGCCGCCTCCGAAGGGCTCGGCGCCCCGGTGAAGGCCGGTATCGCGGCCGGGGTCGTCGCCGTGGCCGCCGCGGCGCTCGCCTTCGCCCTGGCCGGGCAGGAAACCCCGGCCAGGAAGCCGGAGGCGGCACCTCCCCCGGCCCCGGCCGTCGAACCGCAGCCACCGTCGGCCGCCCCGCCGCAGCCGACGCCGAGCCCCCGGCCCAGCCGGAAGCCGCCCGTGCACGCCGCAGCGGCCCGCCCCGCCCCCAGGCCGACGCCCACGCCCGCACCCACGCCCGCTCTTTCACGCAAGCCGTCCCCGAAACCCACGCCGGCCCCCGAGCCTCCTGCTCCGCCGCCCCCTTCACCGACGCCGACCCCGCTGCCGACGCCGCCCGCCCGGGCCGTCTACCGGTGGAGCGAGCTGGACTACGACCTCACCGGTGACGGCACCGGCCCGGAGATGCGCATCGACCGCAGCAGCTGGGTGTGGCAGCGCGACGGCGTGTCGATCGCCGGGAGGCGTTATCCGCACGGTGTGAGCGTCCACGGCGAGTCCTCCGTCACCGTCGAGCTGAACCGCACGTGCTCCGCCTACGACGCGCTGGCCGGTGTCGACGACCTGGCGGCCGGGCTGGGCAAGGTCACCTTCTCCGTGTACGCCGACGGGGTCCGGCTGTGGCACTCCGGCCCCGTCGTCGGGGGCGCTGCCGCCGTCCCGGTCCATGTCGACCTCGCCGGGCACCGGACCGTACGACTGGTCGTCGAGCCGCGCGGCGCCTTCGACGCGGTGCCCCTCGCGGACTGGGCGGAGTCGCGGTTCACCTGCGGGTAACGGGGTGGGCGCGGACGGCCCGGTCGAGTTCGGCGAGGACGTCGTCCGCGGTGAGCGCGGCGCCCCGGGTCCGTTCGGCGGCCAGGCGTCCGGCCGTGAGGGCCGCACGCGCGGCGCCCTCGACGCGCTCGGCCGTCTCGCGCTCGGGCACCAGGCGGGGGCGGCCGCCGCGCCAGCGGTCCGCCGCGGCGAGCAGCCGCACCGCGCGCGCCTGCTCGCCGAGCCGGGCCAGCATTTCGGCGGCGCCGTCCACGAGGGCCGCCGTGACCACCTCCGCGCAGCGCTGTGCGACGGCTGTGCGCAGCGCCTCGGTCAGCAGCGGAAGCCCGTGCCGCGGGCCGTGTTCGGCCGCCGTGACGAGGGCGTCGACCGCGCTCAGCATCGCTTCGAACTGCGGTGGCGGGCTCCCGCGCCGGCTCTCCTGGCGGGCGCCGTCGCACAGGGCCCGGGCGGAGGCCGCCTCGCCGGCGTCCAGGGCGAGCTGGGCGCGCAGGAGCAGGACGAACGCCTGGGAGTCCGCGACGCGGTACTGCTCGGCCGACTCACCGGCCTCGTCCAGGATCCGCAGGGCGCGGGCGCGGTCGCCGGAGCGGTAGGCGATCTCGGCGAGGCGCGCCTGCAGGAACGGGGCCTCGGCATGGGCGCCGACCTCGTGGGCGAGTTGCAGCGCCCCCGCGAACTCGGCGCGTGCCTCCTCCAGCCGGCCGCGGACCATGGCCGCCTCCCCGGCCGCGCTGCACACCTGCGCCCGCATCCAGCGGTCGCCGACGCGGCGGCTGATAAGCCGCAGTTCCGCCAGGTCGTCGTCCACGCCGTGCAGGTTGCCGGGCGAGTCGACGACCAGGTGCGTGCGGAACATGAGGGCCACCCCGGTCTCCCAGTCACCGCCGTACGCACGGCAGTTGGCCACAGCCGCATCCATGGCGGGGCGGATGCCGTCCGCGTGGCTGTACAGGTAGGCGGTCAGCGGCCAGATGAGTCCGGGCATCCGGGCCGCCCGGGGGCCGCCCGCCGCGAAGGAGGACCGGACCAGGTCGACGTAGCGCAGGGTCCGTTCGTCGCGGGCCACCTCCGCCGGCTCCGTCTCCGTCGTCAGGAACAGATGCATCATCCGCACGTCCATGCGCAGTTCGTGCAGCGGATGGTCCGCCTCCCCGTCGGGGTCGGACAGGAAGGCGTCGACGGGATCGATGCCGTCGACGCCCCGGCCCGGGAGCGCGGCGGCGCCGGCCCGGCCGGGCGCGGACGCCGGGCCGGACGCGTCGAGGGCGGCGCCCAGGCGGAGCACGCGGTGGAACCACTCCATGGCTTCCCGGCGGTAGTTGCGCAGCCACCAGAACCAGCCCACGTTCAGGACGAGTTCGCCCGCCGCCCGCTCGTCCCCGGCGGCGAGCGCGCGGTCGAGGGCCGCCCGGATGTTGTCCAGCTCGGCCTCCAGCCGTGCGATCCACGGCAGTTGCGCGGCCGACCGCAGGCGCGGCGCGGCCTCCTCGGCCAGGGCGCGCGCCCACGCGCCGTGCCGCTGCTCGGCGGCGGCACGCAGGCCGGGCACCTCCGCGGCGCGCTCGACGGCGTACTCGTGGATGGTCTCCAGCATGCGGTACCGCATGCCGCCTGTGCCGCCCTCTGCGTCGTCGGCCGGGGTGGCGACGATCAGGGACTTGTCGACGAGCGCGCCGACGAGGTCGGCGGCGGGGCCGGTGCACACGGCCTCGGCGGCGGCGAGGTCCCAGCCGCCCGCGAAGACGGAGGCCTCCCGCAGCATGGTCCGCTCCCGCTCGTCGAGCAGGTCCCAGGACCAGTCGACGACGGCACGCAGGGTCTGCTGGCGGGGCAGGACCGTGCGGCTGCCCGCGGTGAGCAGGCGGAAGCGGTCGTCGAGCCGGTCGGCGATCTGGCGGGGGCTGAGCATCCGCAGCCGGGCGGCGGCCAGCTCGATGGCCAGGGGCAGGCCGTCCAGGCGGCGGCAGATCTCCGCGACGGCCTCCGTGTCGCCGAGCGCGACGGCCGCGTCGGGGCGGACGGCGGCGGCGCGCTCGGCGAAGAGGCGGTGCGCCTGGTCGGGGACCAGGGGCTCGACGGGGCGCACCAGCTCGCCGGGCACGCCCAGCGGTTCCCGGCTGGTGGCGAGGACGGTGAGGCCCGGGCAGCGGGTGAGCAGGACTTCGACGAGGTGGGCCGCCGCGTCGATGACGTGTTCGCAGTTGTCGAGGATCAGGAGTTCGCTGCGCGGTGCGCAGTACTCGACGAGGAGGGCCACCGGATCGTTCTGCGGAGTCACCAGCTCGTTGGTCATCAGGACGGTCTCGCGCAGGCCGAGGGCGCTGACCACCGCGCCCGGCACCGCCTCGGGACGGTCGAGCGGCGCCAGCTCGACCAGCCAGGCCTGGGGAAGCCCGGCGGCGGCTTCCTCGGCGAGGCGGGTCTTGCCGGAGCCGCCCGGTCCGGTGAGGGTGACGAGGCGGGCCCTGTGCAGATCGGAACGGATGGCGGCGAGTTCGGGTTCCCGGCCCACGAAAGAGGTAAGACGCGGACGGATGTTGCCGGTCCGGCCGGGTGCGGGCGGGCGGGGGGTGTGGTGAGCGGCGTGGGACGGGGCAGGAAACGGTTCTGCCGTCACCGGCGCCGCTGCCGCGTCCGGCGCCGCTGCCGCCGCTTCGCCCCCTTCGTCCGCCGGGGCGAGCAGCGCCGCGTGCAGGGCGCGCAGTTCGGGCCCGGGGTCGGTGCCCAGTCCGTCGGCGAGGGCGCGGCGGACCCGTTCGTAGGCGGCGAGGGCGTCGGCGCCCCGTCCGGTGTCGCGCAGGGCGCGGACCAGCAGTGCGTGCAGCGTCTCGTCGTACGGGTGCGCGGCGGTCAGTTCGGTCAGTTCCGGTACGACGTCCACGGCGCGGCCGAGGCGCAGTCGCGCGTCGGCGCGGGCACGTACCGCCTCCAGGCGCAGGGTCTCGGGGCGTGCGGCCGCGGTCCGGTCGGGCAGGTCGGCCAGGGCGGGGCCGTGCCACAGGGCGAGGGCCTCGCCCAGGTGGCGCTCCGCGGTGACCGCGTCCCCCCGGTCGAGAGCGCTGCTGCCCTGTCGTACGAGCCGTTCGAAGGCGAAGAGGTCGACGTCCTCCCGGTCCACGGCGAGCCGGTATCCGCCCGTCTCGGAGCGGATCGCGTCCTTGCCGAGGGCGCGGCGCAGGCGGCCCACCAGGGCCTGGAGCGCGGCGGGGGCGTCCTGCGGCGGGTTCTCGCCCCACACCTCGTCGATCAGGACGTCCGGGCCCGCGGCCCGTCCGGGTCGCAGGGCGAGGGCGGTGAGCAGCGCCCGCAGGCGCCGACCGCCCACGGGTACGGCTGTGCCCCGGTCGTCCTCCGCCTGGGTGACGCCCAGGATTCTGTACTGCACCGGCCCATTGTCGCCGGGTGCGGGGGAACGGGGCACGGAGTTTGCCGCCGCGGGCTCGGGGACGGCGTACGGGATGCTCGACGCCGTCAGGCGCCGGAGGCCAGTGCGCCCCGCTGCGGGACGATGCCCGCGGGTACGGCGCGCGAGCGCGCGGGGGTGCCGGTCCAGCAGGTGCCGCGGCGGGCCAGCAGGCGGCGCAGCCACACTTCCAGGGAGACCAGTTCCGCCAGGCCGTCCAGGGGCAGTGGCTCACCCTCGGCCGCCGCACGCAGCGCCTTGCGGACCACCCGTGCCTCGACCAGGCCGGCCTCGGCGAGCAGGGGTGTGGCGAACAGGGCCATCAGGTCGTCGACGGCCACGCGCAGGCCCGCGCGGGCGGCGACCGCCGCGGGGGCGTGGGTGGGCGCGCCCCAGCCGGTCGGCAGTTCGCCCACCCCGGCGCCCTCCAGGACGGTGCGCAGGATGGCCGCGCGGGCTCCCGGGCGCACGCGCAGCGCCTCGGGCAGCGCCCGGCAGGCACGGACGACCTGGTTGTCGAGGAACGGGGCGTGCAGCCGCTGGGAGCGGATCTCCGCGGCCTGCTCCAGGACCCGTACGTCGGCGGCGTGCCGGGCCAGGGCGGCACGCGCGCGATAGTCGCCGGGCCGCTGCCCCGGGCCGACCCCCGAGCGGTTCGTCGCGCCCTGGAGGCAAACCGATACTTCAGCCAGTGCCTCGCCCGTCAGCCAGCGGGCGGCGGGGCCGGGTCTGGCCCAGGTGAGCGCGGCCAGGGAGGCACCCACCGCCCCCTTGGGCTCCTCGAACCGGCGCTGGAGCAGCCGCTCCGCGAGCACTTCGAGGCCGTCCCGGTACGGCGTCCGGGCGAGCCGCCGCGCCGCGCTGTACACGCGCGCGGGGACCATCACCGACCCGTCGGCCTTGGCCAGCGCGGCGACCGGCCGGACCAGGTGGCGCCGTTTGCGGTCCATGAGCAGGTCGGCCAGGCGCGCGGGGTGGGCGTCGAGGACCTGGCGGGCGCCGTAGCCGGTGAAGTGGTCCGCACTGCCCGACGCGAGGCGAGCCCGGTGCCGTGCCGAGGTCACCAGCGACGGGCCGGGCTCGTCGGTCAGGGGGCCCTCCAGGTCGGCGTACGGCAGCACCTCCTCGCCGCCGGCCACCACCACGTGGTGCAGGCGGGGGTCGGCCGCGAGCGTCCCGGCGCGCTCCAGCTCGGCCTCGCGTCCGCCGACGGCGAGGTCGTTGAAGGTCACGGCCAGCAGGCGCTCCCCGGCGCCGGTGCCGTGGCCCAGGAGGGTGCCGGGGTTGCCGGGCAGGCCCGCCGCCAGCAGCGCGAGGGTGCCCGAGGCGGGGCCGCCGGACAGGTCGGCGCCGATGCCGGGCACCGGCATGCCGCGGGCGGCGCGGCGCTCGGCGGGGCCCATGCCCGGTACCGGCCCGGGGTCGATGTCCGGCACGTGCCGGGGCGCGGAGAGCCGGGCGCGGACGGCATCGACCAGGGCGTCGCGTACCGCGCCGACCGCGCTGTCGGGGTCCGCCGGGGGCGCGGCCACGGCGAGGGAGGCGACCGGCTCGTAGCCCGCGACCTCACGCGCCCCGGCGCGCAGGATCAGTGCATGCCCCGGCGGAATGCGCCGTACGCCGTCGTACGGCGTGGAGTCGTCCAGCGCGGCCGGGACGTCCGGGGCGGCGAGCAGGGCGGCGAGGTGCCCGAAGTCGAGGTTGGCCTCGACGAGGTCGGCCAGCGGCAGCGCGGCCGTCGCGTACGCCGTGCCGCCGGACCAGGGGGTGTGGAACACCGGGCGGGCGCCCGCGAGGTCACCGCAGACGGTGATGCGGCGGCCCACCTGGACGACGGCGGTGTAACTGCCGGGCCAGGCGGTCAGATGACGCAACGCGCCCCCGCGCGCGGCCAGCAGGCCGACCCGCAGCTGTTCGTCGGAGGCGCCGCAGGTGCCGAGCACCGCAATCCTCGTCCGGTCGTCGGCCCGCACGAGCCGGACCTCGTCCGGGCGCCAGTCGCCGACCGCCCACAGCGGGTCGGGGTCCCCCCACAGGAGCTGGGAGCCCACCGGTTGCACGGTCTCGCCGTCGTATCCGGTGGCGCCCGCGGAGCCGATTGCTCCGGTGCCCGCGGCGGCGCTGCTCCATCCCACCAACCACCGCATCGACGCCTCCACGGACCGGGGATCACCAGTGCACCGCACCAACCGGGTCCCATGCTGCCACGAAGGCGGCGCACCGGAGGGGAGGCGGAGCCGCCTTCGACCCAGCGTGCACGCCCTCGCGCGCCCGCCCGCAGGATGGCCGGCCCCCTCGGGCACGCATGGCCAACGCCCGCAGTGGGCACGGACATCACGACCTGAATGCGCCCCCTTATGCGCTCCCCGCGATCCCCCGCGCGCCGTCAACTGCCGTGGTGGGGACGGAAATTCACGGCAGGAGGCAGAGCTGATTTTCAGCCAAATCAGCGCGGCGGATGCGGACGTGCGCCCGACGTGCACACGCTCCGTACACGCTCTGCGCAGGGCGCGGACAACGCGCAGTCCGGGAGGCGCAGTTCGCCTCCCGGACCGTTCCGCCGCCCGCGGGGATGAAGGCGGCGGTGTCCCCCAGCCCACTGGATCCAGTACAGCGGGCCGACCCACGCAGAGACCATGGAACCGGTCCCCCGATGGCCGGAGAAGAGCGCACGGGCGGGCGCACGACCACACAGAGGGGGCACGTCGCCACGGTGCGTGCAGGGCCCGTACTTCCGTGCGGGCCACAATCCCGCCAACCGGAAGAATGCCCCTTAACGCTTGGGATGCGGCGAACTACGCTGGGTTTACGAATGCCGCGTGGTTATGCCAGCGCGGCAGCCGTCTGTGTCGAGGGGTGGCGCATGTCCAGGGAGCAACGCGGGCCGAACGAAAAGCTCGGCGCCGTTCTCGCCCTCGCGGGAATCAGCAACGCCGGACTCGCGCGGCGCGTCAACGACCTCGGCGCCCAGCGCGGGTTGACCCTCCGCTACGACAAGACCTCCGTGGCGCGCTGGGTGTCGAAGGGGATGGTGCCGCAGGGCGCGGCGCCGCACCTCATCGCGGCCGCCATCGGACAGAAACTCGGCCGCCCGGTGCCGCTCCACGAGATCGGCCTGGCGGACGCGGACCCCGCGCCCGAGGTGGGCCTCGCCTTCCCCAGGGACGTCAGCCAGGCGGTGAAGGCGGCCACCGAGCTGTACCGCCTCGACCTCGCGGGCCGCCGGGCCGGCTCCGGCGGCATCTGGCAGTCGCTCGCCGGATCGTTCGCGGTGACCGCCTACGCGACGCCGGCCTCCCGATGGCTGATAACCCCGGCCGACAGCTCGGTGGCGCGCGAGGCGGGCGGAGCGGAGGGCTCGGGCGCACCGATCAAAGTCGGCCACAGCGACGTGCAGAAGCTGCGGGAGGCCGCCGAGGACGCCAGGCGCTGGGACTCCAAGTACGGAGGCGGCGACTGGCGTTCGTCCATGGTGCCCGAGTGCTTACGGGTGGAGGCGGCGCCGCTCCTCCTCGGGGCGTACTCCGACGAGGTCGGCCGTGCCCTGTTCGGGGCGTCGGCCGAACTGACCCGGCTGGCCGGCTGGATGGCCTTCGACACCGGCCAGCAGGAGGCCGCCCAGCGGTACTACATCCAGGCGCTGCGCCTGGCACGCGCGGCGGCCGACGTGCCCCTGGGGGGATACGTCCTGGCGACGATGTCGCTCCAGGCGACCTACCGCGGCTTCGGCGACGAGGGCGTCGACCTCGCGCAGGCCGCCCTGGAGCGCAACCGCGGCCTGGCCACGGCCCGCACCATGAGCTTCTTCCGGCTGGTCGAGGCACGGGCCCACGCGCGCGCGGGCGACGCCCAGGCGGCCGGCGCGTCCCTGAAGGCGGCCGAGGGCTGGCTGGAGCGGTCCCGGGAGGGCGACAACGACCCGACCTGGCTCGGCTTCTACGGCTACGACCGCTTCGCCGCCGACGCCGCGGAGTGCTACCGCGACCTGAAGGCACCGCGCCAGGTCCGCCGCTTCACCGAGCAGGCGCTGTCGAAACCCACGGAGGAGTTCGTGCGCTCGCACGGCCTCAGACTGGTGGTCTCCGCGGTCGCCGAGCTGGAGTCGGGCAACCTCGACGCGGCCTGCGAGCAGGGGGTGCGGGCGGTGGAGGTCGCCGGCCGCATCTCCTCGGCGCGCACCACCGAGTACGTCAGGGACCTCCTCCATCGGCTGGAGCCCTACGGCGACGAACCGCGCGTGGCCGAACTGCGCGAACGGGCCAGACCACTGCTGATGACCACGGCCTGAGCTGCCCGAACCGCCGGGGGCGCCCCCGGCGCGACGCTTCGGGCGCTCCACCCGCTTCGGCCGCTTCGGGGGCCCCGATGCTTCGGGAACTCCGGGTGCTTCGGCCGTCCGTCTTGCGACGGGTTGCCCGGCCGCGGGCGGGTGCCCGGCTGCCCCGGTCGCAGGCCGCTTCGGCGCGCCGGTCCGCCCGACCCCGGTTTGAAGGCATTGTCAGTGGCGCAGTGCACTATCGGGAGCGGGAGGTGGAGCAGGTGCGGAAGATCGCTCACGACTGCGATGCGCTGGTGATCGGGGGCGGCATCGTCGGCTTGTCGAC
The DNA here is from genome assembly GCF_042268205.1 of Streptomyces sp. NPDC056160. Classification (NCBI taxonomy): domain Bacteria; kingdom Bacillati; phylum Actinomycetota; class Actinomycetes; order Kitasatosporales; family Streptomycetaceae; genus Streptomyces; species Streptomyces sp. NPDC056160. The sequence continues at coordinate 161,164 of NZ_JBHJUW010000001.1, read as the reverse complement.
GGCGTACGCGATCACGCGTGCCGCGCCGGGCACCCGGGTGACGGTGCTGGAGAAGGAACCGGGCCCGGCCCGGCACCAGACCGGACGCAACAGCGGGGTGATCCACAGCGGGATCTACTACCGGCCCGGCTCGCTCAAGGCGCGCTACGCGGTGCGGGGCGCCGCCGAGATGGTCAAGTTCTGCGCGGAGTACGGCATCGCGCACGCCGTCACCGGCAAGCTGATCGTCGCCACCGAGCGGGAGGAGCTGCCCCGGCTGCACGCCCTGGTGCAGCGCGGCCGGGAGAACGGGATACCGGTGCGCGAACTGGGCGCCTCCCAGATCGAGGAGTACGAGCCGGAGGTGCGCGGCCTCGCCGCGATCCACGTGGGTACGACGGGCGTCTGCGACTACACGGGCGTGGCCCGGCGGCTCGCGGACGCCTCGGGCGCGGAGATCCGCTACGGCGCCCAGGTCGTCCGCGTGGACCGGCGGCCCGACCTGGGCGTGGCCGTGCGCACGGCAGGCGGGGACGTCGTCCGCGGGCGCGTGCTGGTCAACTGCGCCGGGCTGCACTGCGACGAGGTGGCGCGGCTTACCGGGGACGAGCCGGACGTGCGGATCGTGCCCTTCCGGGGGGAGTACTACGAACTGGCACGGCCGGAGCTGGTGCGGGGGCTGGTGTATCCGGTGCCGGACCCGGCGTTCCCGTTCCTCGGCGTGCACCTCACGCGGGGGATCGACGGTGGCGTGCACATCGGGCCCAACGCGGTGCCGGCGCTGGCCCGCGAGGGGTACGGCTGGGGGGTCGTACGGCCCCGTGAGCTGGCGGGCACGCTGAGCTGGCCCGGCTCGTGGCGGATCGCCCGGCGCCACTGGCGGTACGGGGCGGGGGAGCTGCGGCGGTCCGTGTCCAAGGCGGCGTTCACCGAGGCGGTGCGCAGGCTGCTGCCGTGCGTGGAGGAGAGCGACCTGGTGGCCGCCCCCGCGGGGGTGCGGGCGCAGGCCGTCCTCCGGGACGGGACGCTGGTGGACGACTTCCTGATCCGGGAGGGGGCCCGGGCCGTGCACGTGCTGAACGCCCCGTCCCCCGCGGCGACGGCGTCGCTCCCGATCGGGCGAGAGGTGGCACGCAGGGCACTGGGGGCACTGGCGACCGCGGGATGAGCTTGCGGGCACCGACGGCGGTGATACCCGCACGGGGCTGCGCGGAGGCCTGAGCAGCGCCCGAGCCGCCCAGCGGTGGCGCCTGACAGGACTCGGAGATGCCTGGCGGAGGACGCGGGGGCGCCTGACGGGAGCGGGACCTGGGGATGCCTGTCGGACGTGGACCCCCGCCCGGGAACGCCTGACGGGGACCCGGGCCGGACCGTCCCCGTCAGGCCCGGGGGCGACAGCCGAGCGGCCCGTGAGGAGAAGGCCGTCCGAGGGGCCCGAGAGGCCGTCCCCGGGGGCGTCTCAGCGGAGACCCCAGGTGCCCCCAGCACCCCGAGTGCCCCGAGTGGTGCCCGCGCGGAGGTTCGAGAGACCGTCCGAGGGGGGACCCCAGCGGCGATCCCGAGCGCCCCCAGCACCCCGAACGGCACCCGCATGGAGGCGGCACGGAGGTTCGGGAGGGCCCTCAGGCCCCGCGGCGGCACCGGTGGGGGAAGCCCGGGGACGTCTGCGGAGCCGCCCCGGGGCCCGCTCGACGCCACCCGGCCCGCCCGGCCCGCCCAGCCCGTAAAATGGATCGCACTGTGTCTGACTCGTTGAACACTCCCGCCGCCCCCACTCCCCCGCACACCCCCGGGGTGTCCGTCCGGCACACACGGGCGAAGGGGGAGCCGCGGTTTCCCGACGGGCCGCAGGCCGATCCGGCCGGGTCGCACTTCGAGCGGCGGATCCGCAGCTTCCAGCCGCGGCGGAGCCGGGTGACCGCGGGGCAGGCGGACGCGCTGCAACGGCTGTGGCCCCAGTGGGGGCTGGACATCGACGGCCGGCGGGTGCTCGACCTGGCCGAGCTCTTCGGCAACGCCCGTCCCGTCGTCCTGGAGATCGGGTTCGGCATGGGCGAGGCCACCGCGCAGATGGCCGCCGCTGACCCGGACACCAACATCCTCGCCGTCGACGTGCACACCCCCGGCCAGGGCAACCTGCTGAGCCTCGCCGACCGGGACGGGCTCACCAACGTCCGGGTCGCCAACGGCGACGCGATCATCCTGCTGCGCGAGATGCTCACCCCCGACTCCCTCGACGGGCTGCGCGTCTACTTCCCCGACCCATGGCCCAAGAAGCGGCACCACAAGCGGCGGCTGATCCAGCCGGAGTTCCTGACGCTGGCCGCCACCCGGCTCAGGCCCGGCGCGGTCGTGCACTGCGCGACGGACTGGGAGCCGTACGCCGAACAGATGCTGGACGTCCTGACCGCCCACCCCGCCTTCGAGAACACGCGGCCCGACGGCGGTTACGCGCCCCGCCCCGCCTTCCGCCCCCTGACCCGCTTCGAGGGCCAGGGCCTGGACAAGGGCCACCTCGTCAACGACCTGCTCTTCCGGCGCGTACCGCACGGCGACGAGCACCCTGCCGAACGCCCCGCCCGGCACTCCGGTCTCGCCTGACGCACCACCGCACCCCGGCCCCGGCCCCGGTCCCGGCCCCGGGACGCGACCGCCAATCCCGAACGCCAGTACCCACCGCCGGCCCGGTCTTCGGTCCCGGCCGCTGTCCCGGCCGCTGGTCCGGGCCGCCGGTCCGGGCCGCCGGTCCGGGCCGCCGGTCCCTGCCGACGCGACGCGGCACCATCGCGATCGTCCCCTTCCCTCGTTAGGGTCAATGACGTGGCCACCTGTCCCCCGTACCCGACGTATCCCAGCGGTCCTCCGCCCATAGCCGACGGCCGGCCGCGACACGCGCACTGGTGGCACAGGCGGTGGGTGCGCTACGGCGCCCTCGCCGCGCTGCTCGCGCTGTCCGGGCTCGTCATCCTGGCCCTGGTCCGCCGGCAGACCGGCACGGAAGGGTTCCTGGTCGGTCTCGGCCTGGCCGTGCTGCCGGTCCCGCTGCTGACGGCCGCCTTCCGCTGGCTGGACCGGGTCGACCCCGGCCCCTGGCGGAACATGGTCTTCGCCTTCGCCTGGGGCGCCTGCGCGGCGGCGCTGATCGCGATCGTCGCCAACAGCTTCGCGACCAAGTGGATCGCGACCGCGACCGCCGACCCGGTGGGCGCGGACACCCTCGGCGCGACCGTCATAGCGCCGGTCGTGGAGGAGTCCGCGAAGGCCGCCGCCGTCCTGCTGATCTTCCTCTTCCGCAGACGCGACTTCACCGGCATCGTCGACGGTGTGGTCATCGCCGGGGTCACCGCGACCGGCTTCGCCTTCACCGAGAACATCCTCTACCTCGGCACCGCCTTCGGCACCGACCAGATGACCGGCGGCCAGGGCATCGCCTCCGTCACGGCGGCGACCTTCTTCGTGCGCGTGATCATGTCGCCGTTCGCGCACCCGCTCTTCACGGTCTGCACCGGCCTCGGCTTCGGCCTGGCCGCGCTCGCGGGAGAACGCCGGCGCCGGCGCCGCCTGCTGCTGCCCCCGGCCGGGCTGCTGCTCGCGATGGGCATGCACGCGTTCTGGAACGGCTCGTCGACCTTCGGCCGGTTCGGGTTCTTCGCGGTCTACGGCGGCTTCATGGTGCCCGCCTTCGGGCTGCTGACGTGGCTGGTCGTCTGGACCCGGCAGCGGGAGCTGCGCACCATCCGCGAGGAACTGCCCGCGTACGCCGCCGCCGGGTGGCTCACCCCCGCCGAACCGTTCGCCCTCGGGTCGATGCGGGCGCGCCGGCTGGCCCGCGAGTACGCCGGCCGGCACCTCGGCAAGCCCGCGGCGCGGACCGTCGCGCAGTACGAGGCCTACGCGACCTCGCTGGCGTTCCTGCGCCGCCGGGGGCGCCTCGGGCGGGTCGGCGCCGACTTCGGCGTGCGCGAGCGGGAACTGCTGCACGAACTGTGGCGCAGGCGCGAGGTGGCCCAGCCCGCCCTGGACCACGCGGCACGGATGACCGCACCGCCGGTACGCGTCTTCGCGGCGCCCTGGCCGGCGTACGGCCTGTACGGCTACGGCTACGGGCACGGACAGCCTCACGGCCGCCCGCCGCTTCCGTACGGGCAGGGTCCGTACGGGCAGCAGAGCCCGCACGTGCAGCCTTCGTACGGGCAGAGTCCGTACGGGAGTCATCGGTGAGCCACGGGCCGTGAGGCCGTGAGACCGCGCAGCCAGGGGGCCGTGGTCCGCGAGGCTCAGGCAGATGCCCGGGTGAGCCGCGCGACCTCTTCGTCCGTGAGGTCCAGCTCCGCCACCGCCAGCAGGGCGGGGAGCTGTTCCACCGTCCGGGCCGAGGCGATCGGGGCGACCACCGTCGGCTGGGCCGCCAGCCAGGCCAGGGCCACCGTGGCCACCTCGGTGCCACGGGCACGGGCGACCTCGTCGAGCGCGGTGAGGACCTTCTGGCCGCGCTCGGTCGCCAGGTGCTTGGCGGCGCCCCCGGCGCGCGGGCTGTCGACCGTCGCGCCCGGCCGGTACTTGCCGGTCAGGAAGCCGGATGCCAGTGCGTAGTACGGCACGGCGGCAAGGCCTGCCCGCTCGGCGAGGTCTCGCAGGGCGCCCTCGTAGGTGTCACGGGAGACGAGGTTGTAGTGCGGCTGGAGCGCCACGTACCGCGCGAGTCCCTCGCGCTCGGAGAACTCCAGCGACGCGGCCAGGCGCTCGGCGGAGATGTTGGAGGCGGCGATGTGCCGGACCTTGCCCGCCTTCACCAGTTCGTCGAGCGCGCCGATGATCTCCTCGACGGGTACCTCGGGCTGGTCGAAGTGCGTGTAGTAGAGGTCGATGTGATCGGTTCCCAGACGCTGGAGGGAGGCGTCGGCCGCGGCCCTGATGTTGGCCGCGGACAGGCCCTGGAAGTCGGGGTGCTGGCTGACCTTGGTGGCGATGACGACGTCGGAGCGGTTGCCGCGCTCCTTGACCCACTTGCCGATGATCGTCTCGGACTCGCCTCCGTGGTTGCCCTCCACCCACGCCGAGTAGGAGTCGGCGGTGTCGATGAAGTTGCCGCCGGCGGCCGTGTAGGCGTCCAGGACCGCGAAGGACCGCGCCTGGTCGGCGGTCCAGCCGAAGACGTTGCCGCCGAGGGCGAGGGGGAAGACCTCGAGGTCGGACGGGCCCAGCTTGCGCAGAGAAGTCATGCCCCACATCAACGACCAAGGCGGAGCGCTCCATTCCGCGCCCCGCCGGTGGCCGGCGCAAAGCTTGCGCAAACCACCCGGTCGGACCGTCAGGGAGTGAGGCCCTTGCCCTGGAGCCACGCCATCGGGTCGATGCCGGCGGCCTGGCCGTCCGGGTGGACCTCCAGGTGCAGGTGGGGGCCTGTGACGTTGCCGGTGGCGCCCACCCGGCCGATGACCTCGCCGGTGCTCACCTTCTGGCCGGCCGTGACGTTGATCGACGACTGGTGGCAGAACCACAGCTCGGTTCCGTCGTCCAGGGTGAGGACCGTGCGGTACCCGTAGGCGCCGGCCCAGCCCGCCTCGGTGACGGTGCCGCTGTGGACGGCCTTGATCAGGGTGCCGGTGGGCGCGGCGAAGTCGAGGCCGGTGTGGTGCCCGGAGGACCACATGGAGCCGGCCTGGCCGAAGGTCGAGGTGAGGGTGTACGAGGAGGTCGGCAGCGTGTACTGCTTGGCGAGGGCGGCCAGCCGGGCCGCCTCGGCCTTCTTCCGGGCCTCCTCCTCCGCCTTCTTCTTCGCGGCGGCGGCCCTGGCCTCGGCCTCCTCCTTCGCCTGGGCGGCGGCCTGCTCGGCCTGCCGGGCGGCCTTCGCGGCAGCCGCCGCCTCCGTGGCCGCCCTGGTCTTCGCCTCGGCCTGGTTCTGCTGCTGCTCGGCCTGGGCCATGATGCGGTTGCGCAGCGCCTCGCCCGCGTCGGAGGCGTGTTGCGCCGTCGTCCCGGTGGCTTCCGTCGCGTCGGTCGCGTCAGCTTCGTCCGCCGCGCCGGCCTGGGCCGCGGTGACGTCGCTGAGCGCGGTCGCGGAGCCCTCGGGGCCGTCGTGGCCGGAGCCGTCGAAGAGGGCGCCCACGGCGGGCAGGCCGTGCAGGTCGGGCAGAGCGATCGAGACCGGCGGCTTGCCGGTGTTGGCGCTGGCCATGCCACCCGCACCGACGGCCGCTATGACGCCCACGCCGAGCACAGTGGAGCTGCGGGCGAGCCCGCCGCCGCGCTGCTTGGCGACCCGGTGCCGGCCACGGACGGGACGGACGGACTCCTCGGTGGGGTTCCACTCCTCCCAGGGGCCCTCGTCGGGGCGCCGGCCGCCGTAGGCGAAGGGCTCGGTGCGCCGGCTCGGCACGGACGGGGCTTCTGAGGCAGGCCGGTTGGACGCCACGCGGGCGTGCTCCTTTCCTTCCGTCTCGCCTACCGGGTTAGCTGACGGGTTCGGAGCGGGAAGGTCTCCTACGCGCGTCAACCAGCCGTGTGCGTACGGCGGATGGCGCCCGATTCACCCCAAGTTGGTGGTTCCCCGGTTCCCTCGCGGGATTCGGCGCGCGCGCACGGAGCCGCCTCGGGTGACGGCTGGGACGACCGCGCTGCGTTATCGAACGTTAATAGACCCGGGGCTCCGATTCCAAGCCGTCCGGCTTGATCATTAAACCTTTTTGGCCAGGATCTACGTCTCACAGGTGATGAAACCGGGGCAAGTTGACTTGAGTTCAGGCCATTCAAGGGCGCCGTCCAGCCAGGGCGCCTGCATGCGTTTTACTGATGGTGTGTCAGTTGTTATGCGGACGGGGACCGCTCGCTCACGACACGTGACGATGACTCGGGTCGGCATCCGGGGCGATACCCGGGTCGATGCCTCGGACCGACGACCCCGGCCGATGACCCGGCGGCCGGAGAAAAACACTCAGGGCCGGAATTCTCATCGAATTCCGGCCCTGAGTCTTCAGTAGCGGGGACAGGATTTGAACCTGCGACCTCTGGGTTATGAGCCCAGCGAGCTACCGAGCTGCTCCACCCCGCGTCGGTGAAACCAGTGTACGTCATTCTGGGGGTGGAATGCACACGCGTCACAGCAGGTGGCGGTTGGGCGCCTTGGCCCGGCTCTCGAACTCCGGCAGGACGACGACGTCCGCGCCCTCGCGCGCCAGGACCCCGGTGCCGTCGGCCGACTCGACGAACGTGTCCGGCTCCCGCCAGGCCGTGACCACCCGGCGTACCCCCGCGTCCAGAATCAGCCGGGCGCACGGTCGCGGCCGGGAGGCGCGTCGGGCGCACGGTTCCAGGCTGCTGTACACCGTCGCCCCCGGCAGACGCGGGTCCCCCGGGTCGATCTTCGCGAGCGCGGCCTCCTCCGCGTGCACCACCGGATCGCCGGCCTCGCGCGAGTGGCCACGCGCCAGCTCGGTGCCGTCGGCGGCCACCACCACCGCGCCCACGCTGAACGCCGTCCGCGACGGCGGGCACTCCCCGGCCAGCTCGCACGCGATCCGCAGCCAGTGCCGGTCGGCGGGGGCGGCGTCGCCTCCGGCGCCGGGTTCCGTGGGCTCGTAACGCATGAGGACGACGTCCCCGAGGGCCCGCGTCTCCACCAGCCTCAGCCGCCCCCGCTGGTAGGCGCCCGGCCCGAACAGCCGCGGTGCCCGCGGGTCTCCCACGAGGAGCGGCGCGAGCACGAGTTGCAGCTCGTCGGCGAGGCGCTGCTGGAGCAGCTGGGTGTGCACCGTGCCGCCGCCCTCGACCATCAGCCGGCGGACCCCGCGCACGTCGTGCAGGTGTGCCAGCAGCCGCCGCCAGTCGAGTTCGCCGCCCAGCGGCACGACGGAGACGGTGCCGGTGCCGGTGCCGGAGCCGGTGTCGGCGCCCACGCTCGTGCCGGTGCCGGGGAGGCCCGCACGGCGCAGGCGTTCGGCGCCCTCGTCCGTCGTGTAGACGGTCTTCTCGCCGCCCGTCCGGAAGAAGCGCGCCCGCGGGTCCAGCTCCCCGGAGGCGCTGACCGCGACCTTCAGCGGATGCTCCGGCCGGCCGGCCGCGAGTCGGGCCGCGCGCCGCTCGGGCGAGTTGACCAGCAGGCGGGGGTTGTCGGCGCGCACGGTCTTGGCCCCGACCAGGATGGCGTCCGCGGAGGCCCGTACCGCGTCGACCCGGTCGAAGTCGGCGCGGCCGGAGAGCAGGAGACGGCTGGGGCCGGTGTCGTCCAGGCAGCCGTCCAGGGAGACGGCGGCGGACAGGAGGACGTAGGGGAAGGGCATCGGCGCGCTCTCTCTCGGCGACGGACGGGCTCGGAGGCGTGGGGGCGCCTCGGGCTTTCTACCAGCCCGGCCCGCACGGGAGTGCGCCTTCGGACCGGAGACCGAGGACACCTGGTCAGCCACCGGGTCGGTCACCCCGCCGGTCGCCGGGGCGGTCACCCCGTCCAGCGTCCCGAGGTGAAGGTGACCGCGAGGACGACCGTCAGCGGTGCCACCACGCCGGCGTAGGCCTCCTTCACCCAGCGCCGCCGCAGGCTCCAGTGGGCCAGGCCCGTCCACAGCGGCCACCAGAGCAGGGTGGCGCGCGGCACGGAGAGGTACCAGTACGACGTGCCCAGCGCCCACAGGTTGAGCGCGACGAACACGGCCTCCGGCCAGCGACGGCGGACCAGCAGCACGGCCAGCAGCGCCACGCCGACGGCCATGGCGGCCAGCTCCAGCTGGAACTCGACGGCGTACCCGGTGCTCTGGAGGTGGCCGAAGGCGTTCTTCCAGGTGTTGCGGAAGGCTTCGGCGGGGCTGTGGAAGTCGCGGTACCAGCCGCGCTCCTCGGCGTGTTTCCAGGCCATCCAGTCCCCGGTCCGCACCCGCAGGTAGCCGGTGTACGCGGCGGCGGGCACCGCCGGCAGCAGGCACCAGCCCAGCGGGCGCAGCCGCCGGGGCAGCGAGGGGCCGCCCGCCCGGCCCTGTGCGCGCACGACGATCAGGAGTTCGACCGCGATCGCGGCGGCCAGGAACAGGCCGCTGATCCGTACGGTGGTGGCGGCCGCGCCGAGGAGAGCGGCGAGCGGCCAGTTGCGGTGCTTGGCCGCGAGCCAGGCCGGGAGGGCGAAGGCGAGGAAGAGCGCCTCGGTGTAGCCGGCGGCGAGGAACACCGCGGCGGGCGAGAACAGCAGGAGGGTGGCGGCCCGCGGACCGGAACCGTCGTCGGCCGGCCGGCCGAGTCCGGCGATCCGGGCCAGGGCCACCACGGCCACCGCGCCGCTCACCAGGGAGATCAGCAGCCCGGCCACGGTCCAGTTGGGAACGACGGTGTGGACGGCGCGCAGCGCGAGGGGGAAGCCGGGGAAGAAGGCGACCCGGTTGTCGTGCGGGGGATCCAGGCCCGGGAACGGGTCGAAGTAGCCGTACTGGGCGATGTGCTGGTAGTGCACCCAGTCCCACTGCTCCCAGCGGGACAGCCAGGTGGCGGGCGTCTTGTCCGAACCGGCGGCGGGGGTGAGCCAGGCGCTGGCGTAGGCGACGAGCCACAGTCCCAGGCGGGTGAAGAGGTACAGGCGCAGTACGCGCAGGTCGGTCGGGGTGAGCCGGCTGGTTATTCGCCGCAGCAACGGCCCGCCGGGCGGGGCGGACCCGGTGGCGGAGGCCGGGTCCGGCGCGGGGGTGCCGTCCGCCCGAGGGGTGCCCGGGGTGCCCTGTGTCTCGGTGGCGGGCAGGGTCGTGGTCATCGGGCGTCCGTTCCTGGTGGGGTACCGGGCGGGCCGGCGGGAAGTGGTGGGAGGGACCTGTGTCCGGGGTGTGTGGGCGGGGGCGGGTCCAGTGCTGTGACCGGAAAGGTTCACCGGCTCGCGACGCCCGGCACGGCCCTAGCCGGGCGGCCCGGTGAGAGAAGAACTGCTGGGCGGGGGCGCCGTCCTCGGGGGCGGGGTGTGGGAGGCCGACGAGGAACTCGTCGCCGACCCCGTCGTCCCCGTCGTCCCCGTCGTCCCTGCCGTCCCCGTCGTCCCTGCCCTCTCCGTCGTCCCCGTCGATCCCGGCGGCCGGGTCAAGGACGACGGAGAGGTGCTGTCCGGCCACGGCCGGCCGGACGTGGCGACCGAGGTGGGCGTGCCGCTCGGGGACTGCCGCGGTGACGGTGACGTCCCCGGCGAGGAGGGGGAGGGCAACCGGCTCGAGGCGGGACGCGGGCGGGGCGCGCTGGGCTCGACGTCGACACGCGTGCCGGGCAGCAGGAACACACCGACGCCGACTCCGGCGACCGCCAGGAGCGACCCGACGGCCCGTTGCGCCCTGCGCGCCCTGCGGCGGGCCCGTACGCCGGCCCACAGGCGTTCGCGGTTCCGGGGTTCGAAGGGGGTGTGCTCCTCGGCGGCGCGCATCATCTGCGTCAACTGCCGTTCGAAGTGGTCCATGGTCTCTCCTTCAGCCCACCGACTCGCTGACGTCGTCCAGGAGCTGCCTCAGGCGTGCCACTCCGCGCGCGGCGTGCGACCTGGCCGTGCCCACCGGGCAGCCCAGCGCGTCCGCCACCTGCCTCTCGGAGAGGTCCTGGTAGTAGCGCAGCACCACCACGGCCCGCTGCCGCGCCGGCAGCCGGGCCAGTGCCGCCTCCAGCCGCGAGCGCTCCGCCACGGTCGCGGAGACGTCACCCGCCACGGGCGTCTCGGGCAGTTGGTCGACGGGGCGCTCGCCCCACCAGCGCCGCCGCGCCGAGCGGGCCGCCGCGCGCGCCATCACCCTGCGGACGTACGCCTCCGGCGCCTCGTGGGCCACTTTCGGCCACACGAACCAGAGTTTGACGAGGGAGTCCTGCACCAGGTCCTCCGCCCGGTGCCGGTCACCGCCGGTGAGCAGCCGGGCGAGGTGGAGCAACGCCGACCAGCGGGCCGCCACGAACTCGTCGAACTCACCGGCCAGAGCCTGCCGCATCCACACCGTCCCGTTCCCGCCCATTGCCTACACCTGGGGACAAGACTGTGGCAGGGCCAGTTCTATGCACTCACCCGCTGTGATCCGGGTCACCGCACGGCCGGACGCGGCCGGTTGCCCAAGGCGCCGCTCCCCGGACGAGGTTGACGTCGTTCGTCGAGGCGCGGCGCGGACACCGGCCAGGAGCTGCCCGCGACCACGTCGCCACGTCCCACCAGAGCCGGTCACCCCGCACACGCCGCAGCGCCCCGCCCGGTCGGAACCGGTCGGGGCGCTGCGCTGCGGGCCGGGGGGGGACACCCTCCCCGCGTCGGTAGGCCCTGTGGGACTCGAACCCACAACCAATGGATTAAAAGTCCACTGCTCTGCCAATTGAGCTAAGGGCCCGGGCGACGTTGCTCCCCCGAGCATAGCCCCAGGAGGCCGCGTCTTTGATCGGGTATCGGTCGGCGAGGCCCCGACTGCGCCGTACGGGCGCCGGTGGCGGCCGGCCCGGGACCGTATGGCGTCTCACGCCCGGCCCGCGGGTGGTGCCGGGGTGGCGGGGGTGCCGGTGTCCTGGTGGCCGCCGTGGTGGCCGTGGGACGGGTCGAGGAACCAGTGGCGGGCCGAGACGAGCCACCAGAGCGCGGCGGAGCCGAGGACGACCAGGACGGCGACCGGGGCGTAGTTGAAGGTCTGCCAGGTGACCGGGGAGACCTGGGGGAGCATGAAGAGGACCGTGATCACGCCGACCCAGAGCACCGCCACGATCCCGATCGGCCGCGACCAGCGCCCCAGGTGCCAGGGGCCCCGCTCGAAGGCGTCGCCCTTGCGTACCCGCAGCAGCGTGGGGATGACGTAGGCGATGTAGAGGCCGATCACCGCGATCGACGTCACGGCGGCGTACGCGGTCTCGTTGATCAGGTAGGGCAGGCCGAGGACCAGGGCGCCGAGCGCGGCCAGCCACACGGCTGCCACGGGGGTGCGGGTGCGCGGGCCGACCGTGTGCCACAGGCGGGAGAAGGGCAGCGCGCCGTCGCGGGAGAAGGCGTAGATCATGCGGCTGTTGGCCGTCACCGAGGCCATCCCGCAGAAGAGTTGCGCGCCGATCACCACGAGCAGCAGCAGTTTGCCCGCGCTCGCGCCGAGGGCGTCCAGGAGGATCTGGGCGGGCGGGGCGCCGGTCGGGGAGTTCAGCTCTCGGCCGTAGTCCTGGATGGCGTAGGTGAAGCCGAGCAGCAGGACGAAGCCCGCTATCCAGGAGGTCCAGATGGAGCGGACGATGCCCTTCGGGCCGGCCGTGGACGCGTCGCGGGTCTCCTCCGTCATGTGGGCGGAGGCGTCGTAGCCGGTGAAGGTGTACTGGGCCATCAGCAGACCGAGCAGGACGACGTACACGCCGCTGCCCCAGCCCGTGTTGTCCACGTAGTGGGTGAAGACGAAGGACGTCGAGCGGTGGTGGTCCGGCACGAAGGCCAGCGCGGCGACGATCACGGCGACGCCGAGCACGTGCCACCACACGCTGACGCTGTTGAGGAAGGCGACGATGCGCACGCCGAAGGTGTTCAGCAGGCCGTGCAGGAGCAGGATCGCCGTGAAGAGGAGGACGGTCCGGCCGGGGGTGACCCCGAAGCCGAACTGGAGGTTCAGATAGGCGCCCAGGAAGGACGCGGCGCCGAAGTCGATGCCGGCTGTCACCGCCACCTGGCCCAGCACGTTGAACCAGCCCGTGAACCAGGCCCAGGCGGCGGCCGAGCGCGGCGGCGCCAGGCGGTGGGCCCAGAAGTACAGGCCGGCGGAGGTCGGGTAGGCCGAGCAGATCTCGGCCATCGACAGGCCGACGAACAGGGTCATCAGGCCCACGCCCACCCAGCCCCAGGTGATCACGGCGGGGCCGCCGGTGTTCATCCCGAAGAGGTACAGCGTCAGACAGCCGGACAGGACGGAGATGATCGTGAAGGAGACCGCGTAGTTGGCGAACGCCGACATGCGGCGGGCGAGGACCTGCGTGTAGCCGAGCTGGGCCAGCCGCTCCTCGTCCGAGGGGCCGCCGGCCCCTGGCGCCGGCTCTGACGCTCTGGCGTCGTCATCTGTCATGCCCCCAGCAATTCCCACACCGGGGGTGTGACATGCATCACCCGGCAAGCCGAAAGGGCCCGTACGACCGGTGTCGTACGGGCCCTCTCGAGTCAGCTCACAAGCTGTCAGCCGTTGCGGTCAGCCGTTGCGCCGTCAGCCGTTGCGCTTCCAGCGCGGCTTGTCCTCGCGGCGGCCGAAGGAGCCGCCACCGCGGTGGTCGTCGCGGCGGCCGTAGGGGCGCTCGTGGCCGCCGGTACGGAAGCCGGGACGGTCGCCCTGGCGGTCACGGTTGAACGGACGGTCGCTGCCGCGGTGCCCGCCGCGCTCGTCGCGCCGCGCCGGACGGTCGTCACGGCGGAAGCCACCGCGGTCGTCACGACGGTCGTCACGGCGGTCGAAGGAGCGGGGAGCGCGGTCGCGGTCGCGGTCGTCGCGGCGGAAACCGCCCCGGTCGTCACGCCGCTCGAACGAACGGCCACCACGGTCCCGGTCCCGGTCGCGGTCGAAGGAACGCTCACCGCGGTCGTCCCGGCGGAAGCCACCGCGGTCACCACGGTCGCGGTCGAAGGAACGGCCGCCGCGGTCGTCCCGGCGGAAGCCACCGCGGTCACCACGGTCACCGCGCTCGCTCCGGTCGCCCCGGTCGCCCCGGTCGAAGGAACGGTCGCGGTCGTCGCGGCGGAAACCGCCCCGGTCGTCACGCCGCTCGAACGAACGGCCACCACGGTCCCGGTCACGGTCACGGTCGAAGGAACGCTCACCGCGGTCGTCCCGGCGGAAGCCACCGCGGTCACCACGGTCACCCCGCTCGTCGCGCCGCTCACGGCGGTCGTACGACGACGGAGCCGCCGTACGCTCCTCACGCTCGCCCCGCTCCGCGCGGTCGACGTCCTGCGCCGCGGGCTGCTCCGGCACCGACACCTCGGCGGACCGCTCGGCCGCCGCCTGCGCCTCGGCCACCGCCGCCTCCGGGTCCTCGCCGCGCTCGCGGGCGACCCGGGCGACCAGCCGGTCGGCCTCGTCGCGCAGCTCGGACGCGCGCCGCTGCGCCCGCTCCAGCTGCTTGGTGAGGTGGGAGACCTCGCGCTCGGCCTGCTGCGCGGCGTTGCCCGCGGACTCGGCCTGCACCTCGGTCATCGAACGGGCGCCGGTGATCTCGGCGACCTCCGGATCGAAGGCCGCGCCGCCCTGGATGATGTGGCGCGAGGCGTCGACGCCCGCGTCCTCCATCAGGCGGAAGATCTGGCGCCGCTGGTGCGGCAGGGAGAGGGAGACCACGGTGCCCGTGCGGCCCGCGCGGGCCGTGCGGCCGGCGCGGTGCAGGTAGTCCTTGTGGTCCCCGGCCGGGTCGACGTTCAGCACGAGGTCGATGCCGTCGACGTGGATGCCGCGCGCGGCGACGTCGGTGGCGACCAGGACGTTGACGTACCCGTCCTTGAAGTCGGCCAGGGTGCGGGTGCGGGCGCCCTGGGTCATGCCGCCGTGCAGGGCGTCGGCCTTCGCACCGGCGTCGCGCAGCTGCTCGGCCACGCGGTCGGCGCCGAGCTGGGTGCGCACGAAGATGATGGTGCGGCCCTTGCGGGAGGCGATCGCGGCGGTGACCGGCGCCTTGTCCTTGGGCTTCACGACCAGGATGTGGTGCGACATGGTCGTCACCGCGCCCTGCGCCGCGTCCACCTCGTGGTGGACGGGGTCGGTCAGGTAGCGGTCGACGAGGGTCTTGATCTCGTTCTCCATCGTCGCGGAGAACAGCATCCGCTGGCCGCCCGCCGGGACCTGGTCCAGCAGCTCGGTGACCTCGGGGAGGAAGCCCAGGTCGGACATCTGGTCGGCCTCGTCGAGGACCGCGATCCGCACGTCCTCCAGGGAGCAGGCGCCGCGGTTGATGATGTCGCGCAGGCGGCCCGGGGTGGCGACGAGGATGTCGACGCCCTTCTCCAGGGCGTAGATCTGGTTGCCCATGGACGTGCCGCCGCAGACGACCTTCATCTTCAGGCCGACGACGTCGCCGTAGGGCTGGAGCGCGTCGGCGACCTGCATCGCCAGCTCGCGGGTCGGGGTGAGGATGACGGCGCGCGGCTTGTGCTTCTGGGTGCGGCCGCCGGCCAGGGTGGCCAGGGTCGGCAGACCGAAGGAGAGGGTCTTGCCGGAGCCGGTGCGGCCACGGCCGAGGATGTCCTTGCCGGCCAGGGCGTCCGGGATGGTCGCGGCCTGGATCGGGAAGGGGGTGGTCACGCCGTTCTGCGCGAGCTTGCGCACGATGCCCTCGGGCAGGCCGAGGTCGGCGAAGGTGATCTCGGGGGCCTGCTCGGTGCGGTCCTCGGCCGCCCCGGCGTCCTCCCGGGTCTCCTGGCCGTCCAGGACCTGCGGGTTCTCGGGGGTGTCCTCGGCGCTCTCGGGCACGACGACGTGATCAGTACTGGCAATGGACATGCGAATGCGAAACCTTCCGGAGTCTCTTCGGCACGCGCCCGTCAACTCCGTGTTTCGCACCACGACCGCCTCGATGCGGTCCGCCACGGCAAGGGAGAGTACGCGCCACACGGCGCGCTCTGTATGGGCGCCGGGCAAATGGGATCAAACGATCTACCACCATACGCACTTCCCACCCCTCAAGGCAAACCGAGGCCGTATGCGCAGGTCAGGGCATGCACGTCCAGACCGCGGTCCTGGCCGTGCCCGGCCAGGTCACAGGGCAGGCCGTACGTCGCCGAGTCCATGCGCGGATCAGGTCCGTGCCCGGCCGGGGCGGCGCAGCCCGCCCGGTTCGGGCGCCGGCTCCCGCTGCTCGAGCTGCGGCCCCGGGCCCTCGTGCGCCGACGACGACGGCTCGGCCACCGTCGGGTCCGGCGAGGGCGGCGGGGGCGGCGGCGGGGGCGGCGGTTCCTGCGGCGGAGCGGACGTCTGCGGCGGCACGGGCACCACCTCCGTCGCCGTCGGCTCGCCCGCCCGGGGCGGCCTGCCCGGTCCGGGCGGCGCCGCGGCCGACGCGCTCGGGGCCGCCGACGGCGAGGCCGACCCGGACGGCGTCCCGCTCCGGTCGCCCTTCTCCTTCTTCCCGTGCCCGTGCTTGCCGTCGCCGCCCGCACCGGCCCTGGCCGCAACACCTCCGGACACCACCGCGCCGCCGTTGGGCACCTCACCGCCACCGCGCCCGGCGGAGTGCGACGGCCGGGCCCCGCCACCGGAGTCCTCCCCCACACTCACGCACCCGGCGGTCGCGGCGAGTGCGGCGAGTGCGGCGGCGAGACGGACGGATACGTACAAGGGGCGCACGGGGGCCACCTCCGGGAGGGAGAAGTCGCCGTGCCCAACTCCCCGCGCCCGCAAGAGGACACGCCGGTCTCCCGGGCGGCCCTCAGCCGTAGCCCAGGGTGTGCAGCCGGGCGTCGCCGATCCCGAAGTGGTGGGCGATCTCGTGCACCACCGTCACCTCGGTCTCCGCGACGACGTCCTCCCGGCTCGCGCACATCCGCAGCGTCGGCCCCCGGTAGACGGTGATCCGGTCCGGCAGCACGCCCGCGTACCACTCCCCGCGCTCGGTCAGCGGGGTGCCCTCGTACAGCCCGAGCAGCTCGGGATCGTCGGCGGGCGGCTCGTCCTCGACGAACACCGCGACGTTGTCCATCAGCCGCGTCAGCTCCGGCGGGATCCGGTCGAGGGCCTCGGCGACCAGTTCCTCGAACTCCTCGCGCGTCATCTCCAGCACAACCCCATTGTCCGGCACCCCGCCCGGTAGACGCCCTGTTCGTCCGGCGGTCCGTCCGTCAGACGCCCCACCCCTGTCCGTCAGACGCCCGGTCCGGTCCGGCGCCCGGTCCGGTCCGGCGCCCTGTCCAACCGCCCTGCCGCCCCCGCCCCGGCACAGCCCGCCCCACCCCACAACGCGGCCCGCCCCACCCGCGGAACGCGCATATCCGGCACCGGAGGCGGGCATACGCGCCCAATGGCTCGCGTCCGCCTCGCCGACCTGAACCTCCTGAAACTCCCGCGCCGCGGGAACGCCGCCCGAACCCACAGCACCCGCACCCGCACCCGCGCCCCCCGCGCCCGCCTCAGGGCGCGCTCCCTCACCCTGACCCCCGAGCCGCACCCCTGGCTGCGCGCCCTCGGGATGGTGGCCGTGGTGGTCGCCGGCGCCTGGCTGGGCCTGCTGGTCGTCGGCAACGTCCGCGCCCCGGTCGGACCCGTGAACACGACGATGGCGCTGCGCCCCTCCCTGAACGGCGGCACGAAGATCGACGTCTCGCCGCTGGGCGCCCTGAGCCTGGACAGCCATGCCGCACCGGTGCGGCTGGACGTGAACGTCGACCAGCTCGACCCGGAACGCGCCCAGGCCCTGGTCGACCATCCCGAACGGCTCTCCGGCCTCCAGGACGAGGTGGTGCACGACGTCGAACACGGCACCCTGGACCTGGCCCTGCGGTCGTGCGTCGCGGTGGTCACCGGCGCCACCGCGCTGGGACTCGCCGTCTACCGCCGTCCGCGCCGCGCCCTGGCGGCCGGCGGGCTGGCCCTGACCCTGCTCGCCGCGTCCGGGGCCACGGCCTACGCCACCTGGAACCCGAAGTCGGTGCTGGAGCCGAGGTTCTCCGGACTGCTCTCCTCGGCGCCCTCACTCGTGGGCAACGCGCGCAGCATCGTCACCGAGTTCGACGTCTACCAGAAGGAGCTGGCGCGCCTGGTGACGAACGTGACCAAGCTGTACGACGTCACCTCCACGCTCCCCGCCTACCAGCCGGACCCGACGACCATCCGGGTCCTGCACGTCTCCGACATCCACCTGAACCCGGCGAGCTGGAAGATCATCGCCTCGCTCGTGCAGCAGTACAAGGTCGACGTGATCGTCGACTCCGGCGACACCATGGACCACGGCACAGCGGCGGAGAACGGCTTCCTGGACCCGGTGGGCGACCTGGGCGTGCCCTACGTCTGGGTGCGCGGCAACCACGACTCGCCGGCCACCCAGCGCTATCTGGCACGCATGAAGAACGTGCACGTCCTGGACGACGGCCACGCCGAGACGGTGGCGGGCCTGCGCTTCGCCGGCGTGGGCGACCCGCAGTTCACCCCCGACCGCTCGGCCGTGCCCGGCGGCGACGCGGCGGAACGGCTGGCGGGTGCCCGCCTGGCGTCGTCCCTGCGCGACCAGCAGTCCAGGGGCACCCCCGTGGACATCGCCGTCGCCCATGAACCCGTGGCGGCCCGGGAGACCGACGGCGCGGTGCCGCTGGTCCTGTGCGGGCATCTGCACCACGAGGGCACGGAGATCCTCAAGTACGGCACCCGTCTGCGCATGGAGGGCTCCACGGGCGGCAGCGGACTGCGCGCGGTCGAACACGAGCACCCGGCGCCCATCGAGGCCTCGGTGCTCTACGTCGACCGGGACAGCCACCGTCTCCAGGCGTGGGACGCGATCAAGCTGGGCGGCCTGGGCCAGACGACGGCGGAGGTCAGCCGCCACCTCGCCGAGGACAACCGGCCGGGCGCCGCCCCCTCCCCGTCGCCGCCGTCCCCGGGCGCCCCCCGCTCCCCCTCGACCCCGTCCTCAGCCGCCTCCCCCTCCGGCTCGTAAACGGTTTTGGCGATACCCCCCGCCATCCCATATGCTTCTCACGTCCCCGACGCGCTGAGAAGCGCCCAGGCGGGCCGATAGCCCTCATCGTCTAGCGGCCTAGGACGCCGCCCTTTCAAGGCGGTAGCACGGGTTCGAATCCCGTTGGGGGCACGCAGTACGGTGTGTAAGACTGACAACCGTCGGTTCACACACTGCCACATGGTCCTGTGGAGCAGTTTGGAGTGCTCGCCACCCTGTCAAGGTGGAGGCCGCGGGTTCAAATCCCGTCAGGACCGCTGAGGTTTCACGTGAAACCTCGTGGCTGGGTAGCTCAGTTGGTACGAGCGATCGCCTGAAAAGCGATAGGTCGCCGGTTCGACCCCGGCCCCAGCCACAACCGCCCCCACCAGGGCACCGGGCCCCTCTCCGAGTCTCATCGGAGAGGGGTTCTTTCGTGCGCGAGGAGCCGACCGGCGTGAAAGCCCTGCACCCCATCGACCCGACGCTGCCGGCCGACCCCGCCCCCGAGCAGGTCTGGTACACCTCCTACGGCTCGAACATGGACCTCGACCGGCTCGGCTGCTACCTGCGCGGCGGGCAGCCGCCGGGAGCCGCCCGAGCCACCCCGGGGTGCCGCGACCCCCGGATGCCCGCACGATCGGTCCCGGTCGAACTCACCGGGACCCTGTACTTCGCCACCGAGTCGCAGGTCTGGGGCGGCGGCCGGGCCTTCTACGACCCCCGGGCCGGGGGCCGGGTCCTGGCCCGGGCGCACCTCCTGTCGGCCGAGCAGTTCTCCGACATCGCCGCCCAGGAGATGTACCGGGAGCCCGGCGCAGGCCTCGACCTGACGGGAGCACTCACCCACGGCCGGGCCGTGCTGGGCCGGGGCCGCTACGAGACCCTCGTCTGCGCGGGCCAGGCGGACGGCCTGCCCGTCCTCACGTTCACCGCCCCCTGGGCCGTCGGCGACGTGCCCTGGAACCCGCCGTCCGCCGCCTACGTCCGCCTCCTCGCCGGCGGGCTGCTGTCGGCCGGCGCCTGGGACGCGGACGCGGTCGCCTCGTACATCGCCGCCTGCCCCGGTGCGACGGGCCACTGGACCGAGCCGGCCGTCGCGGACGTGCTGCGCACCGTGCTGTGACTTCCCCGCCGCCACCCTGACCAGCCGCTCGTTGTCCCGCCGCCCCCGTGACCCGCGGGCACGGCGACCTCTCCGGCCACGGCCGGGCAAATCATTCGCGCGAGATTTGCCCGAGGTGAGATCCTGGGACGCGTATGTCTACGCACCCCGCCCCCGCCCTGGACACTCTGGCCGCCCGCCTGACCGAGCTGTCGCTGCGTGACGCGCACCGGCTCGGGCGCAGGCTCGAAGGCGCGCGCAGGATCCGCAAGCCGCAGGCGCGCGCCGCCGTCCTCGCCGAGATCGAGGGCGAGGCCGACAAGGCCGCGCGGCGCATGGCCGACCGGCGCTCCCGTGTGCCCGCGATCACCTACCCCGAGCAGCTGCCGGTCAGCCAGAAGAAGGACGAGATCGCGGCGGCCATCCGCGACCACCAGGTCGTCATCGTCGCCGGTGAGACCGGGTCCGGCAAGACCACGCAGATCCCGAAGATCTGCATGGAACTGGGCCGGGGCGTGCGCGGCATGATCGGGCACACCCAGCCCCGCCGGATCGCGGCCCGCACCGTCGCCGAGCGCGTGGCCGACGAGCTGAGTACGCCGCTCGGCGAGGCCGTCGGCTGGAAGGTGCGCTTCACCGACCAGGTGGACCCGGACGCCACCTTCGTGAAGCTCATGACGGACGGCATCCTGCTCGCCGAGATCCAGACCGACCGCGAGCTGCGTGCCTACGACACGATCATCATCGACGAGGCCCACGAGCGGTCCCTCAACATCGACTTCCTCCTCGGGTACCTGGCCCAGCTGCTGCCGAAGCGCCCGGACCTGAAGGTCGTCATCACCTCCGCGACCATCGACCCCGAGCGTTTCTCCCGGCACTTCGGCGACGCGCCGATCGTCGAGGTCAGCGGCCGTACGTATCCCGTGGAGGTGCGCTACCGGCCGCTGCTCGAAGAGGATTCCGAGGACGCCGACCGGGACCAGATCACCGCGATCACCGATGCCGTCGAGGAACTGATGGGCGAGGGCCGGGGCGACATCCTGGTCTTCCTCTCCGGCGAGCGCGAGATCCGCGACACCGCCGACGCGCTGATCAAGAAGCAGTACCGCTTCACCGAGGTGCTGCCGCTGTACGCGCGGCTCTCCCACGCCGAACAGCACCGGGTCTTCCAGCCGCACACCGGCCGCCGGATCGTGCTGGCGACCAACGTCGCCGAGACGTCCCTGACCGTCCCCGGCATCAAGTACGTCATCGACCCCGGCTTCGCCCGGATCTCCCGCTACAGCCACCGCACCAAGGTGCAGCGGCTGCCCATCGAGCCGGTCTCGCAGGCCAGCGCCAACCAGCGCAAGGGCCGCTGCGGCCGTACCTCGGACGGCATCTGCGTCCGGCTCTACAGCGAGGACGACTTCCTCGCCCGGCCGGAGTTCACCGACGCCGAGATCCTGCGCACCAACCTCGCCTCCGTGATCCTCCAGATGACCGCGGCCGGCCTCGGCGACATCGAGAAGTTCCCCTTCATCGACCCGCCGGACCACCGCAACATCCGCGACGGTGTGCAACTCCTCCAGGAGCTGGGCGCGCTCGATCCGGAGCAGAAGGACCCGCGCAAGCGGCTCACGACGACGGGCCGCAAGCTCGCCCAGCTGCCCGTGGACCCCCGGCTGGCCCGGATGGTCCTGGAGGCCGACAAGAACGGCTGCGCGCGCGAGGTCATGGTGATCGCCGCCGCGCTGTCCATCCAGGACCCGCGCGAGCGCCCCGCCGACAAGCAGGCCCAGGCCGAC
This sequence comes from Streptomyces sp. NPDC056160, assembly GCF_042268205.1. Classification (NCBI taxonomy): domain Bacteria; kingdom Bacillati; phylum Actinomycetota; class Actinomycetes; order Kitasatosporales; family Streptomycetaceae; genus Streptomyces; species Streptomyces sp. NPDC056160. The sequence continues at coordinate 139,729 of NZ_JBHJUW010000001.1, read as the reverse complement.
CAGCAGCACGCCCGCTTCCGCGACGAGACCAGCGACTTCCTCGCCTTCCTCAACCTCTGGCGCTACCTGCGCGAGCAGCAGAAGGAGCGCGGCTCGTCGTCCTTCCGCCGCATGTGCAAGCAGGAGTACCTGAACTTCCTGCGCATCCGCGAATGGCAGGACATCTACTCCCAGCTGCGCACGGTCGCCAAGCAGATGGGCATCCACCTCGACGAGGAGGACGCCCCGGGCGACCGCGTCCACGTCTCCCTGCTGGCCGGTCTGCTCTCGCACATCGGCATGAAGGACGTGAAGGACGGCAACAAGAACGAGTACCTGGGCGCCCGCAACGCCAAGTTCGCGATCTTCCCCGGTTCGGCGCTGTTCAAGAAGACGCCCCGGTTCGTGATGTCCGCCGAACTCGTCGAGACGTCCCGCCTGTGGGCGCGGGTCAACGCCAAGATCGAGCCCGAGTGGGTCGAGCCGCTGGCCGGGCACCTGCTGAAGCGGACGTACAGCGAACCGCACTGGGAGAAGGACCAGGCCGCGGTGATGGCGTACGAGAAGGTCACGCTGTACGGCGTGCCGATCGTCGCGCAGCGGAAGGTCAACTACGGCCGGATCGACCCCGAGGCCAGCCGGGAGCTGTTCATCCGCAACGCCCTGGTGGAGGGCGACTGGCGTACGCACCACAAGTTCTTCGCCGACAACCGCAGGCTGCTGAGCGAGGTCGAGGAGCTGGAACACCGGGCCCGGCGCCGGGACATCGTCGTGGACGACGAGACGCTGTTCGACTTCTACGACCAGCGGGTGCCCGAACACGTCGTCTCCGGAGCCCACTTCGACTCCTGGTGGAAGCACAAGCGGCACGAGCAGCCCGACTTCCTGGACTTCGAGCGGGAGATGCTGGTCCGGGAGTCGGCCCAGGCGGTCACCAAGGACGACTACCCGGACTCCTGGCGGCAGCGGAACCTGAAGTTCCGGGTGACGTACCAGTTCGAGCCGGGCGCCGACGCCGACGGTGTGACCGTCCACGTCCCGCTCCAGGTCCTCAACCAGGTCACCGACGAGGGCTTCGACTGGCAGATCCCGGGCCTGCGCGAGGAAGTCGTCACCGAGCTGATCCGCTCGCTGCCCAAGCCGGTCCGCCGCCACTACGTCCCCGCGCCGAACTACGCGAAGGCGTTCCTGGAGCGGGCCGTGCCCCTCCAGGAGCCGCTGACGGTCACGATGGCGCGTGAGCTGAAGCGCATGGTCGGGGTGCCGTTCGAGGCCGAGGACTTCGACTGGGCCAAGGTCCCCGACCACCTGAAGATCACCTTCCGGATCGTCGACGAGCGGCGCCGCAAGCTGGCCGAGGACAAGGACCTCGACGCGCTGAAGCTGCGGCTGAAGCCGAAGGCGCGCAAGGCCCTCTCCCAGGCCGCCGCGGCGACCGCCGAGCGCACCGGCGGCGAGTCGCTGGAGCGCGGCGGCCTGACCGACTGGACGATCGGTTCGCTCACCCGGGTCTTCGAGACCCGCCGGGCCGGCCAGCCCGTGAAGGCGTACCCGGCGCTGGTGGACGACGGACCGGCGGCGAACACCGTCTCGGTACGGCTCTTCGACACCGAGGCCGAGCAGGCCGAGGCCATGTGGAAGGGCACGCGCCGGCTGATCCTGCGCAACATCCCGGTGAACCCCGCGAAGTTCGCGTCCGAAAAGCTGACGAACCAGCAGAAGATCGGTCTGTCGGCCAACCCGCACGGTTCCGTCCAGGCCCTGTTCGACGACTGCGCCACGGCGGCGGCGGACCGGCTGATCGCCGACTTCGGCGGACCGGCCTGGGACGAGGAGTCGTACCGCAAGCTCTACGACAAAGTACGGTCCGAGATCGTGGACCTGACCGTACGGACCGTGGGCCAGGTGCAGCAGGTGCTGGCCGCCTGGCAGGCCTGTGAACGCCGCCTGAAGGCCGTACGGAGCCCCGCGCTGCTGGCCAATCTGACGGACGTGCGGCAGCAGTTGGACGCACTGGTGAGGCCGGGCTTCGTCACCGAGGCGGGCATACGGCGGCTGCCGGACCTGATGCGCTATCTGGTCGCCGCGGACCGCCGGCTCCAGCAGATGCCGACCAACGTCCAGCGGGACACCACGCGCATGGAGAAGGTCCTGGAGATGCGCGACGAGTACGCGTGGCTGCTGGAGCAGATGCCGCAGGGCCGCCCGGTGCCGCAGCAGGTGCGGGACATCCGCTGGATGATCGAGGAGCTGCGGGTCAGTTACTTCGCGCACGCGCTGGGCACGGCGTACCCCGTCTCCGACAAGCGGATCGTGAAGGCGATCGACGCGGCGGCGCCGTGACGGGACCTGCACACTGAGTGAGTTCGACCCGGCGGCCCGCCTCCTGTACAGTCTCTTCTCGCAGCGCAACGCGAGATCAGCGCCGCGAAACTCCCCCAGAGCCTCAAGGGTCTGGGAGGGGCTCCAGGTCCTGTGGAGCAGTTTGGAGTGCTCGCCACCCTGTCAAGGTGGAGGCCGCGGGTTCAAATCCCGTCAGGACCGCAGATGAGGGCCCGCATTCGGAAACGGATGCGGGCCTTTGCCATGCGGCTTCACGGCCCCCGATACCGGAGGCCGCGCCCGCGGCGGCAGCCGCCGTCGGACACAGCAAATCCCGTCAGGACCGCAGATGAGGGCCCGCATTCGGAAACGGATGCGGGCCTTCCCCATGCGGCATCACGGCACCCGATACCGGAGGCCGCGCCCGCGGCGGCAGCCGCCGTCGGACACAGCAAATCCCGTCAGGACCACAGATGAGGGCCCGCCTCCGTTTCCGGACGCGGGCCTTTCCCGTACACGAGGGCTGCTTCCCGGTCCCTTGACGGCGTCACATTCCGCCGGTACCTCAGAAGCAGGGTCGTTCCGCCGCGGCCCCCTGGAGGTGGCGTATGGCCGCATCGGCCAGGCACGAGACCCGGGCGCTGCTCCGCGCGCACCTCGCGGCCGCCTCGTCGTACGGCCATCTCACCAGCCGCTGCCCCGCCTGCCACCGCCTGCTTCGGCTGGCGATGGAGAGCACGCCCCGGCCGGCCGCGGCTCCCGGCGCCCCGCAGCCCCCGGGAGCCGGACAGGAGCCCCCCAGCGGCCCTCTGACGGCCTTGCAGGTACTGGGCGACCAGGAGCCGCCGGAAGCGCTCCGCGCGCTGGAAGCCGCCGACCCCGACCGGCCCTCGACCACGTGAGCGCACCGGCCGGTTTCCGAACTCCCGTCCCCCCAGGGGCCGATGGAGCCACAGCCTCCTTTAGCGCACGGTTACGGCACGCAACAAGCTCCGCGCGATGTGACGGGTGTCACCGCACGAGTTTCTGAAACCGCTCTCCTTACACCCCTCCTACAAGCAGTCAATTTAATATGTGCAATTGCACCGAGCTCCGACGCTGCCCACAGAGGATCCGACACCCCTCCCCAGGCTCGGACAAGGCCGCTCACAGACCCACCCGCAGGACCTCGCCGACCGCACAAAAAAGATCGCGCTGGACCCGGCGGAGTCCAGCGCGATCGACGACGCACCCTGTTCACTTGCCTGCGGAGCTCTGACGGCTTGGGCGTGGGGCCTGTTGGGGCAGGACCCGCGTCGCTTGGAGCTGTGGGCCCGGACGCCCTGACTGGTTGGGGGACCAGCCGGTTTGTCCGGTTATGAAGTTGTTCAGGCCTCGCTGCGCTGCTGCGGGATGCCCGCGAGCAGAGCGCGGACCTCGGCCTCGCGGTAGCGGCGGTGCCCGCCGAGCGTGCGGATCGACGTGAGCTTGCCGGCCTTCGCCCAGCGCGTGACCGTCTTCGGGTCGACGCGGAACATGGTGGCGACCTCAGCCGGGGTCAGCAGCGGCTCGGCATCAGGGGTGCGAGCGGTCATGAGCGGCCTCCTCGGGAGAACCGAACCTTCTCGGTTCTTTCCTCTAAATTCTGCACCTTGACCCGCGTTGCCCGAAATGGCGGACGCGAGTCGAGTCGGTTATAGGACGAACGGCTTGTCCTCGGCACTACAACTACACCATCTGTCCAGCCGCGTCGGCCAAACCGATGGAATTGCCCTCCCAGGTGTTCATCAGCGACGGAAGCCGATGGACCATGCCATAGCGGACAGTCACACCACTGTGACGATCAGTCACGGGGTGATCAGGAAGTCACCAGACCCCCCAAAGCGTGCAATGCGGATATTCCGCCCAAGGCGGAGCACAAGCGGGCGGAAGGAGCCCTCCCCGGACTCCTTGTCCTATTTTGGCATGAGGAGGGCCAACCAAGGCAAGGGTCTGTTAAGTGCAGTCCATCACCCTTGACACAAACGCCCGGATCGGGCCCTACGTCCCATCAGCTCCGCTTAAGACCCTTGACCGTACGCTGTTCGACGCCGTTCGAGCCGTGATGCAGGTCACTCGGTGACGAATCGTCAGCGAGCGGGTCACCGGGTCAGTTGGCCGAGCGCCGGTCCCGCACCGCGCGCCAGCGCTCCACGAGCCGCCCGTAGGCCTCCGCCGCGGCCGTCCCGTCCCCCCGGCGCAGCGCCTCGATCCCCTCGGCCACGTCGGCCGCCGAATGATCGCCCTCCAGCTCACCGGCCGGAAGGACGTGCACCAGGCCGCCGTAGTCCAGCTCCACCAGGGAGCGCGGGTGGAACTCCTCCAGCCAGCGGCCGACGTCCACCAGGCCGTCGATCAGCGGCCCCTCGTCGACGGCGTCCCGCAGCGCCCGCAGCGCCCGCGCCACCCGCCGCCTGGCCTGCACCATCGGCGTGCGGTACCGCAGCGAGGGAAGCTCGTCCCCGAAGTCGCCCGGCGCGGCGAACCCGTCCCCCGCGCCGGCGTCCCCGGCGGCCTTCGGGGCCGCACCGGCCGCCGCGGCCCCGACCCCCTTGACGTACTCCCGCTCCTCGTCGGAGACCAGGACGAACCAGTTCAGCGGCACCTGCCAGGTCGCCGTGCGGATCCAGGGCCGGGCGTCGGGGTTGCGGGCCAGCCAGCGCTCGTAGTCCTGGGCGGCCTGGCGCCGTACGAGCGGGGGCAGCACCGCGTCCAGGACCACCGCCGGCAGCTCCTCGGCGAGCTCGTCCAGTGCCTGCCAGCCGCGCAGCCGGGTGCGCCAGGGGCAGACGCAGACCACTCCGTCGACATCCAGCACGAACGCGTCCCTGCTCTCGTGCACCGGCACCGCCACCGGCGGGGTGGGCAGCAGGTCGGCCAGCGAGCGTCGCAGTTCGTCCTGGTACGAGGGACGGCCGGGGCGGCGGGCGTAGCGCGCCCAGTGGCTGCGCTCCGGCTCGGGGAAGGCGGCCAGCGGCTCGTAGACGCGCAGATAGGTCGGGTACGGGACGACCACGGAGGACACCTTGGGCACGCCTGCTCCCTCCCCACCGGGCCGGGGCCGAAACCCGCCCGGCCCGCGCCCGGACGGACGGAAAACCACTGCAAATCGTCCCACGCCCGGGCGGGAAGGTACTCCTTGGGAGGGTGATCCGGACCACTGCCCCTCTGGTGGGCACGGTCAGGGTCTAGTCTCCTGCCACGGCCCCCGCCACCCGCACGGGGACGCCCCACCACCCGCCGCTACTTACCTGGGAGTCACCACCGTGACCGACGTAACCGGCGCGCACGCTGACGTACTGCACACCCTGTTCCGCTCGGAGCAGGGCGGCCATGAACAGGTCGTGCTCTGTCAGGACCGCGCCAGCGGCCTCAAGGCCGTCATCGCCCTCCACTCCACCGCCCTGGGGCCCGCGCTCGGCGGTACCCGCTTCTACCCGTACGCGAGCGAGCAGGAGGCCGTCGCCGACGCGCTGAACCTCGCCCGCGGGATGTCGTACAAGAACGCCATGGCCGGTCTGGACCACGGCGGCGGCAAGGCCGTGATCATCGGCGACCCGGAGCTGATCAAGTCCGAGGAGCTGCTGCTCGCCTACGGGCGGTGCGTCGCCTCGCTCGGCGGCCGCTACGTCACCGCGTGCGACGTCGGCACGTACGTGGCCGACATGGACGTCGTGGCGCGCGAGTGCCGCTGGACCACCGGCCGCTCCCCCGAGAACGGCGGGGCGGGAGACTCCTCCGTGCTGACCGCCTTCGGTGTCTACCAGGGCATGCGGGCCTCGGCCCAGCACCTGTGGGGCGACCCCACGCTGCGCGGGCGCACGGTCGGCGTCGCGGGGGTGGGCAAGGTCGGGCACCACCTGGTGCGGCACCTGCTGGACGAGGGCGCCGAGGTCGTGATCACGGACGTGCGGAGCGAGGCCGTGGACCGTGTCGTCGCCGCGCACCCCGCCGTGCGCCGGGTCGCCGACACCGACGCCCTGATCCGCGTCGAGGGGCTCGACGTCTACGCCCCCTGCGCGCTCGGCGGCGCCCTGAACGACGCGACCGTGCCGGTGCTGACCGCCCGGGTGGTGTGCGGAGCGGCCAACAACCAGCTCGCCCACCCCGGCGTCGAGAAGGACCTCGCCGACCGCGGGATCCTCTACGCGCCGGACTACGTGGTGAACGCCGGCGGTGTCATCCAGGTCGCCGACGAGCTGCACGGCTTCGACTTCGACCGGTGCAGGGCGAAGGCCGCGAAGATCTTCGACACCACGCTCGCGATCTTCGCACGTGCGAAGGAAGACGGGATTCCGCCGGCCGCCGCGGCCGACCGGATCGCCGAGCAGCGGATGGCGGAGGCGCGCCCCGCGCACACGCGGTGAGGCGGCGCGCCGGCGCCTCTCGTCGCACGTTTGACCGGTACCTGCCGGTGGACAGTTGGAGAGAACTCTCACTTCCACCGGCGGGTCGCCCGCCGATAAGTGGTTAAAATCGCCACTGACCAGCGAGGACGGGGCGCCTCGAAGGTTCTGGGCGGACGCGCGTCCTGCGGGCGACGTACCGTATGGCCGCGGGCTCAGGTACCGTGGAAGCCCTACGGACCGGTCTCTCTGCGGAGAGCCCGTGCCGGAACATGAACGCGTGTCAGACTCTGGGGCCGTTGAGCCCCGTCGTTGAGGGGGTCGAGCCATGGGGCGCGGCCGGGCCAAGGCCAAGCAGACGAAGGTCGCCCGCCAGCTGAAGTACAACAGCGGTGGGACTGACCTCTCACGCCTGGCCGAGGAGCTGGGCGCATCGACGTCGAATCCGTCGCCGACCAACGGCGACCATTTCGAGGACGATGAGCAAGACGACGACCTGTACGCACGGTACGCCGACCTCTATGAGGACGACGACGAGGACGAGCAGGACGACTCCTCGCAACACCGTCGCGGCGCCTGAGACCCACGGTCGGCTCTGCCGTCCCACGCGCGTCGCAGGGTTCTCCACTTCACCCGGTCCGGTGCTTCCAGCGCCGGACCGGGTTTCGTGCTGTGTTCACCCGCCGCTCACGCGTGGTCGCCCACCAGAGCCGCTCCCGTGGTGTGCTCGCCCCGGGCGGTGATCTCACCGGCGACCCAGGCGTCGACCCCGCGGTCGGCCAGCGTGGTGAGGGCCGCGTCGGCCGACTCCTGCGGCACGATCGCGATCATGCCTACGCCCATGTTGAGGGTCTTCTCCAGCTCCAGTCGCTCCACGTTCCCGCTCCGGCCGACCAGGTCGAAGACCGGCGCCGGGGTCCAGGTGGTCCGGTCGACCACGGCGTGCAGGCCGTCCGGGATGACCCGGGCCAGGTTGGCGGCGAGCCCGCCGCCGGTGACGTGGCTGAAGGCGTGGACCTCGGTGGTGCGGGTCAGCGCCAGGCAGTCCAGCGAGTAGATCTTGGTCGGCTCCAGCAGCTCCTCACCGAGGGTGCGGCCGAAGTCCTCGATGTGCTCGTCCAGGGACAGACCCGCCCGGTCCAGCAGCACGTGCCGCACCAGCGAGTACCCGTTGGAGTGAAGACCGGAGGACGCCAGGGCGATCACCGCGTCGCCCTCGCGGATGCGGTCCGGGCCGAGCAGCCGGTCGGCCTCCACGACGCCCGTACCGGCGCCGGCGACGTCGAAGTCGTCCTCGCCGAGCAGACCGGGGTGCTCGGCGGTCTCGCCGCCCACCAGGGCGCAGCCGGCCAGGACGCAGCCCTCCGCGATGCCCTTGACGATGGCGGCGACCCGCTCGGGGTGCACCTTGCCGACGCAGATGTAGTCGGTCATGAACAGCGGTTCGGCACCGCAGACCACGATGTCGTCCATGACCATGGCGACCAGGTCGTGGCCGATGGTGTCGTACACACCCAGCCGGCGGGCGAGGTCGACCTTGGTGCCGACGCCGTCGGTGGCGGAGGCGAGCAGGGGACGCTCGTAGCGCTTGAGGGCGGAGGCGTCGAAGAGGCCGGCGAAGCCGCCGAGGCCGCCGAGGACCTCGGGGCGCTGCGTCTTCTTCACCCACTCCTTCATCAGCTCGACGGCGCGGTCGCCCGCTTCGATGTCGACGCCCGCCGCTGCGTAGCTGGCACCGGTTGTCTCAGACATGACGATGAGAACTTTCGTGTCGTACTGCGGGGGTGACGGGCTGCCTACGGACGACGGATGGCGTCGGCCGCGGCCGTGGCGGCGGGCCCTGCGGCCAGCTCGGTCTCCAGCAGCTGCTTGCCGAGCAGCTCCGGGTCGGGGAGTTCCATCGGGTACTCGCCGTCGAAGCAGGCACGGCACAGGTTCGGCTTGGCGATCGTGGTCGCCTCGATCATGCCGTCGATGGAGATGTACGCCAGCGAGTCGGCGCCCAGCGAGGTGCCGATCTCGTCGATGCTCATGCCGTTGGCGATCAGCTCGGCGCGGGTGGCGAAGTCGATGCCGAAGAAGCACGGCCACTTCACGGGCGGCGAGGAGATCCGGATGTGGACCTCGGCGGCCCCGGCCTCGCGGAGCATGCGCACCAGGGCGCGCTGGGTGTTGCCGCGGACGATGGAGTCGTCGACGACGACCAGGCGCTTGCCCTTGATGACCTCCTTCAGCGGGTTCAGCTTCAGCCGGATCCCGAGCTGGCGGATGGTCTGCGAGGGCTGGATGAACGTACGTCCGACGTACGCGTTCTTGACCAGGCCGCTGCCGAAGGGGATGCCGGAAGCCTCCGCGTACCCGATGGCGGCGGGGGTGCCGGACTCCGGGGTCGCTATGACGAGGTCGGCCTCGGCCGGGGCCTCCTTCGCGAGCTTGCGGCCCATCTCCACGCGGGAGAGGTAGACGTTCCGCCCGGCGATGTCGGTGTCGGGGCGGGCCAGGTAGACGTACTCGAAGACACAGCCCTTGGGCTTCGCTTCCGCGAATCGCGAACTGCGCAGGCCGTTCTCGTCGACGGCGACGAACTCGCCCGGCTCGATCTCGCGCACGAAGCTGGCGCCGCAGATGTCGAGCGCCGCGGACTCGGAGGCGACCACCCAGCCGCGTTCCAGCCGGCCGAGGACCAGCGGGCGGATGCCCTGCGGGTCACGGGCGGCGTACAGGGTGTGCTCGTCCATGAAGACGAGGCTGAAGGCGCCCTTGACCTGCGGGAGGATGGCGCGGGCCGCCTCCTCGATGGTCAGCGGCTTGCCGTCGGCGTCGACCTGGGCGGCCAGCAGGGCCGTCAGCAGGTCGGTGTCGTTGGTGGCCGCCACCCGGGTCGAGCGGCCGTTGGTGTCCTTGGGCAGTTCGGCGACCATCTCGGCGAGCTGCGCCGTGTTGACCAGGTTGCCGTTGTGGCCGAGCGCGATCGAACCGTGCGCGGTGGCGCGGAACGTCGGCTGGGCGTTCTCCCACACGGAGGCGCCGGTGGTCGAGTAGCGGGCGTGACCGACCGCGATGTGACCCTGGAGCGAACCGAGCGAGGTCTCGTCGAAGACCTGGGAGACGAGGCCCATGTCCTTGAAGACGAGGATCTGGGAGCCGTTGCTGACCGCGATACCCGCGGATTCCTGGCCCCGATGCTGGAGGGCGTAGAGCCCGAAGTACGTGAGCTTTGCGACCTCTTCGCCCGGAGCCCAGACACCGAAGACGCCGCACGCGTCCTGGGGGCCTTTCTCGCCGGGGAGCAGATCGTGATTGAGTCGACCGTCACCACGTGGCACGCCACCGAGTGTAGGCGAGGTCGACCACTGGTCCGAATTGGGGAATGTCAAAAAATCCCGGAGCCGCCACGTCACTTGTCCGCGACGATCTCCGAACTCTCTGTATTCACGCAGGTCAGACCGCTGGTGTGCGGGTGGTCGCGGCCCGCCCGGCCGATGCGGCCCGGATGGCGGCCGCGTCCCCGTCCAGGGCGAGTGAGGTGTCGCACACCGTGGGGGCCGGACTCGGTGCGCGTGCGGGCCGGGGCCGGGGCGGTGGGGCGGTTCGGCTCCGGGCGGAGCCGCGCCGGTTCAGGACATCAGCGGCAGCAGGCCGCCGAGGTCGGCCCGTTCCCCGCTGGCGCTGACGGCGGCGTGGTCGAGGGCGTCGCGCCACGCCGTCCGTCCGGTGGCCAGCCGGATCCAGGTCAGCGGGTCGGTCTCGACGACGTTGGGCGGGGTGCCGCGGGTGTGGCGGGGCCCCTCGACGCACTGGACGACGGCGTACGGCGGCACCCGCACCTCGGTCGAACCGCCGGGCGCCTTCACCGCGAGCGCGTCGGCCAGCAGGCGGGTGGCGGCGGCGAGGGCCTGCCGGTCGCAGGGGACCTCCAGGCCGGGCACGGCGGCGTTCAGGTCGTCGGTGTGGACGACGAGTTCGACGGTGCGCGTGACGAGGTAGTCGGCCAGCGGCAGGGCGCCCGCGTTGGTGGCGAGGAGCCGGGTGCCGGGGTGTTCGTCGAGCTGCCGGCCCAGGGCCCGGCCGATCTGGGCGAGGTGGGCGTCGAGGTCGGGGATCTCCGCGGCGAGGCGCCGGGTGAACGCGTCGATGGCCGCGGCGTTGGCGGAGGTCGCGAACGGCCAGTCGAGCAGGACGGTGTCCTGCCGCGCGGGTTCGGGCAGGTCGAGGGCGCGGCCGATGGCCGTGACGGCCATCCCGATGTGCACGACCAGTTCCCGCACCGTCCAGTCGCCGAGCCGGGTGGGCAGCGCGAGTTGTCCGGGGGTCAGCGTGCGCACGGCCTCCCGTACGGCGTCGAGCTGGGCGAGGACCGCCGTACGGGTCCGGGCGGGGTCGTAGGTCCTGGGGCGTTTCCTGGCCGGAGGCATGGCGGTGAGCCTATGTCTTCACGGCGTTGCCGTTCAGACCCTTTTCCACCGGCTCGACGGCGGGCCGGACCCGTTCCGGAGCATGGGCGGCGCGTCCTCGTGCGGTTCACCGGCGTCGACGCGGTGGTGGGGGTTCTCCTCGGTGAGGGCGCGGCGAGGGGCGCGCCGGGTACGGCCGCGGCGGCGGTACGCCTTCCGATGACCGGTACGCGTGGTTCTCGCCCCGGCCGTCCTGGGCCTCGGCGTGACCGCCGTGACCGCCCTCGCGCTGTTCCCGGGGTGTCGGGCGCGGGCCCGAACCGGTGCTCCCGCTCCCCCCGTTCGCACCGGTGCGGGAATCCGTCCCCGCCCGAGGACCGGGCCGGTCCCGGGGGTGTCCCGACGCGCGCGAGGGGACCGGCCGTCTCCTGGCTGGAAACGACCGGCCCCTCTCCGGCCTGTGACGCCGTCCCGCGGCGGGGACTACGACAGCAGCGCCGGGATCGTGCCCTCGTGCGCCTCGCGCAGCTCGGCCAGGCTCAGCGCGAACTCGCCCTGGACCTCCACCGAGTCGCCGTCGACGACACCGATGCGGGTGACGGGCAGGCCCCGCGCGCCGCACATGTCGTTGAAGCGCACCTCCTCGGAGCGCGGCACGGCGACGAGCGCGCGGCCGGCCGACTCCGACAGGAGGAAGGTGAACGCGTCCAGGCCGTCCGGTACGACCAGGCGCGCGCCCTTTCCGCCCAGCAGCGCGGACTCCACGACCGCCTGGACGAGGCCGCCGTCGGACAGGTCGTGCGCGGAGTCGATCATGCCGTCGCGGGAGGCGGAGATCAGGATCTCGGCCAGCAGCCGCTCGCGCTCCAGGTCGACCTCGGGGGGCAGGCCGCCGAGGTGGTCGTGGACCACCTGCGACCAGGCCGAACCGCCGAACTCCTCGCGGGTGTCGCCGAGGAGGTAGAGCAGCTGGCCCTCCTCCTGGAAGGCGACCGGGGTGCGGCGGGCCACGTCGTCGATGACGCCGAGGACGGCGACGACCGGCGTCGGGTGGATGGCGGCCTCGCCGGTCTGGTTGTACAGCGAGACGTTGCCGCCGGTCACCGGGGTGCCGAGCTGCCGGCAGCCGTCCGCCAGACCGCGCACGGCCTCCGCGAACTGCCACATGACCGCCGGGTCCTCGGGCGAGCCGAAGTTCAGGCAGTCGGAGACGGCCAGCGGCTTCGCGCCGGTGGTGGCGACGTTGCGGTACGCCTCCGCCAGGGCGAGCTGCGCTCCCGTGTAGGGGTCGAGCTTGGCGTAGCGGCCGTTGCCGTCCGTGGCGAGGGCGACACCGAGGCCGCTCTCCTCGTCGATGCGGATCATGCCGGAGTCCTCGGGCATGGCCAGGACGGTGTTGCCCTGTACGAAGTGGTCGTACTGCTGGGTGATCCACTTCTTGGACGCCTGGTTCGGGGACGCCACCAGCTTGAGGACCTGCGCCTTCAGCTCCTTTGCCGACTGCGGCCGGGGCAGCTTGTTCGCGTCGTCGGCCTGGAGCGCGTCCTGCCAGGACGGGCGGGCGTAGGGGCGCTCGTAGACCGGGCCCTCGTGGGCGACCGTGCGCGGGTCGACGTCGACGATCTTTCCGCCGTGCCAGTAGATCTCCAGCCGGTCGCCGTCGGTCACCTCACCGATGACGGTGGCGATGACGTCCCACTTCTCGCAGATCTCCAGGAACCGGTCGACCTTCTCCGGTTCGACGACCGCGCACATGCGTTCCTGCGACTCGCTCATGAGGATCTCCTCGGGCGAGAGCGTGGAGTCGCGCAGCGGGACGTCGTCCAGGGTGACGCGCATGCCGCCGGAGCCGTTGGAGGCCAGCTCCGAGGTGGCGCAGGACAGGCCGGCCGCACCCAGGTCCTGGATGCCGACGACCAGCTTCTCGGCGAACGCCTCCAGGGTGCACTCGATGAGCAGCTTCTCCTGGAAGGGGTCGCCGACCTGCACGGCGGGGCGCTTGGAGGGCTTGGCGTCGTCGAAGGTCTCGCTCGCCAGGATCGAGGCGCCGCCGATGCCGTCGCCACCGGTCCGGGCGCCGTACAGGATGACCTTGTTGCCCGCGCCGGACGCCTTGGCGAGGTGGATGTCCTCGTGCCGCATCACGCCGATGGCACCGGCGTTGACCAGCGGGTTGCCCTGGTAGCAGGCGTCGAAGACGACCTCGCCGCCGATGTTGGGCAGGCCCAGGCAGTTGCCGTAGCCGCCGATGCCCGCGACGACGCCGGGCAGCACCCGCTTGGTGTCGGGGTGGTCGGCCGCACCGAAGCGCAGCGGGTCCACGACGGCGACCGGGCGGGCGCCCATCGCGATGATGTCGCGCACGATGCCGCCCACGCCCGTGGCCGCGCCCTGGTAGGGCTCGACGTAGGAGGGGTGGTTGTGCGACTCCACCTTGAAGGTGACGGCGTAGCCCTGGCCGACGTCGACGACACCGGCGTTCTCGCCGATGCCGACGAGCATCGCGTCGTTCTCGGGGGCCTTCTCGCCGAACTGGCGGAGGTGGACCTTGGAGGACTTGTACGAGCAGTGCTCGGACCACATGACCGAGTACATGGCGAGTTCGGCGCCGGTCGGGCGGCGGCCGAGGATCTCCACGACCTTCTCGTACTCGTCCTTCTTCAGGCCGAGTTCGGCCCAGGGCAGCTCGACGTCGGGGGTCGCGGCCGCGTGCTCGACCGTGTCCAGAGGCGTCCTGCTCATGCGGTGACCAGCTTCTTGAGGATCGAGGTGAAGAACGGGAGGCCGTCGGTGCGGCCGGTGCCGATCAGCGGCTCGGTGGCGTGCTCGGGGTGCGGCATGAGGCCCACGACGTTGCCGGCCTCGTTGGTGATGCCGGCGATGTCGCGCAGCGAGCCGTTGGGGTTTCCGTACCCCTCGGCGGCTTCCCCGCGGACGACGTACCGGAAGGCGACGCGGCCCTCCGCCTCCAGCTCGTCGAGGGTGTACTCGTCGGCGACGTACCGGCCGTCCATGTTCTTCAGCGGGATGGAGATCTCCTGGCCCTCGCTGTAGTCGCTGGTCCAGGCGGTGGAGGCGTTCTCCACCCGCAGCCTCTGGTCGCGGCAGACGAAGTGCAGGTGGTCGTTGCCGAGCATCGCGCCGGGCAGCAGGTGGGCCTCGGTGAGGACCTGGAAGCCGTTGCAGATGCCGAGGACCGGCAGCCCGGCCCTCGCCTGCTCGATGACGGTCTCCATCACCGGCGAGAAGCGGGAGATGGCACCGGCGCGCAGATAGTCGCCGTAGGAGAAACCGCCGGGCAGGACGACCGCGTCGACCTGCTTGAGGTCCTTGTCCTTGTGCCACAGGGCGACCGGTTCGGCGCCCGCGAGGCGGATCGCACGCTGGGTGTCCCGGTCGTCGAGGCTGCCCGGGAAAGTGACGACGCCAATACGAGCGGTCACTTCGCGGCCCCCGCGACCACGTCCTCGGACTCGACCTTGACGGTGAAGTCCTCGATCACGGTGTTGGCGAGGAAGGATTCGGCAAGATCGTGAATGCGGGCGAGCGCGGCCTCGTCGACGGGCCCGTCCACTTCCAGTTCGAATCGCTTTCCCTGACGAACGTCGGAGATGCCTTCGAAACCCAGCCGCGGCAGTGCGCGCTGCACCGCCTGGCCCTGGGGGTCGAGGATCTCCGGCTTGAGCATGACGTCGACTACGACGCGTGCCACTGGCACTCCCGGTGTGTGGTGCTGAGCAGGTTCCTTCAGACTACCCGTACAAAATTTCTACGCGAGTAGACTGGTAGGAAACTACGTGACGCCCGTCACGATCCGGCATCGATCGGGGGGCTTCGTGAAAAGTTCTGGGAAAGTTCGGCGTTCCGTCGCGCATCGGGTATTGCCCGGGCGCCGACCGGGACACGCAGACAGATTTAGTCGGGGCTTCACTTCGCAATGCCCGGCACTGTACAAATGAATTGGCAACAGCCGATACTTTTCCCGATAACCGGCGAACAGCCGGCATCTCCGAACATCTCCCCACGTCATGGCGGAGCGGATGGTCGCAGAGGTGCCGCACGAAGGGACCGATATTCGTGGCGCAGCGTGTCGTGGTCACTCTCTTTGACGACATCGACGGCTCGGAAGCGGCGGAGACGATCGCCTTCGGACTCGACGGCAGGTTCTACGAGATCGACCTGAACCAAACCAATGCCAAGAAACTGCGTAAGGCGCTCGCGCCCTACGTCGAGGCGGGCCGCAAGCGGTCCAGGTCCGGCAAGGCCTACCGGCAGACGGAGGTCGCCCCCGACCCGGCGGCCGTCCGCGCCTGGGCCCAGGCCAACAAGATGGACGTGCCGGCGCGGGGCCGCATCCCCAAGAAGGTCTACGAGGCGTTCAGCGCGGCCCAGTGACGGACGCGCGGCCCGGGCGCACCCGCCCGGGCGCACCGGGAGCGCGCGGCATGTCCGAGCGCTCCCGGATGCGGTCCAGGGGCCGTCAGCGGGCCCTGGGAGCAGCCGACTTGCGCTACCCCCCTGCTGATCAGCTAATGTCTGGAGCACGCCGAGGGGCGAGGCCGGAAGGCTGAGACCCACGGAGTACATGCGGGTGTAGTTCAGTAGTAGAACATCCCCCTTCCAGGGGGAAGGCGCAGTGTGCGATTCCTGTCACCCGCTCTGCACCACCGATCCGACCACGCAAGTGGATCAGGTAGGCTGGTGCTCGCACCGATCGGTGGAAGCCGGTCGGAGGCAATGCGGACGTAGCTCAGTTGGTAGAGCGCAACCTTGCCAAGGTTGAGGTCGCGAGTTCGAGCCTCGTCGTCCGCTCGGGAATGAGACCCCGGTCCTTTGGACCGGGGTCTTTTCATGTCCGCCCGTATGCCTCTCTCGGCGCGCTCGACTGACATTTGTCATTCCGGTCGATGACACCGCGCACTGCTGCGCGTCCTCGCCGGCCGCGACGCTGGTGTCATGGACAGGAACGAACACGAACACGTGATAGAGGTCACCGACCTGCGGCGTGTGTACGGGGGCGGGTTCGAGGCCGTACGCGGCATCACGTTTCACGTGAAACACGGCGAGATCTTCGCGCTGCTCGGCACCAACGGCGCCGGAAAGACATCGACGGTCGAACTGCTGGAGGGACTGGCAGTCCCGGCCTCCGGGCGCGTACGGGTACTGGGCCACGACCCCCACACCGAACGCGCCGCCGTACGGCCGCGCACCGGGGTCATGCTCCAGGAGGGCGGCTTCCCGTCCGAGCTGACCGTCGCCGAGACCATGCGGATGTGGGCCGGCTGCGTGAGCGGAGCCCGCGAACCGCGCGAGGCGCTCGCCCTGGTGGGTCTGGAGCGGCGCGCGGACGTACGGGTCAAGCAGTTGTCCGGCGGTGAGCGGCGCCGGCTGGACCTCGCCCTCGCCCTGCTCGGCGATCCCGATGTGCTGTTCCTGGACGAGCCGACCACCGGGCTGGACGCCGAGGGCCGCCGGGACACCTGGGACCTGGTGCGGGCACTGCGCGACGCGGGCACGACCGTGCTGCTCACCACGCACTACCTGGAGGAGGCCGAAGGTCTCGCCGACCGGCTGGCGATCCTGCACGAGGGACGCATCGCCGCCGCGGGAACCCCAGCCGAGGTGACGGCCGCTCAGCCGTCCCGGATCTCCTTCGAACTGCCCCCGGGTCACTTCCTGGGCGACCTGCCGCCACTCGCCGAGCTGGGTGTGTGCGGTCACGAGACCGAGGGGCGCGTCGTACGGCTGCGCACACGGGAGTTGCAGCGGACCGCCACGGAACTGCTGCTCTGGGCCCGGCGGTCCGGGCTCGAACTGCGCGGCCTGGACGCGCGGTCGGCCTCCCTGGAGGAGGCGTTCCTCGGAATCGCACGGGAGGCCTCCGCGCGGACCGCGTCCGCGCCGAAGGAGACGGAGTACGCCGCATGACCAGCACCCTCACTCCTTGGGCGGCCCGTGCACAGGGCGGCCCCAGCACCTCGCTGAGCCGCATGACCGCCCTCGCCCGCGCCGAACTGACCCTGTTCGCCCGGAGCAGGAGCACTCTCGTCGCCGCCGTCTTCGTCCCGCTGGTCCTGCCGTTCAGCCTCCACTCGGCGGCCGGGCAGATGAACCTGAAGGACGCAGGGCTCACCGTGGGGCTCGTCATGCTGCCCGCCGCCATCGGCTTCTCGCTGCTCTTCGCCGTGTACTCCACGCTCGTCGGCGTGTTCGTCGCCCGCCGCGAACAGCTCGTCCTCAAACGGCTGCGCACCGGAGAACCGCGGGACGCGGAGATCCTCGCCGGGACCGCGCTGCCCGCCGTCGCCACGGGCCTGGGGCAGTCACTGATCCTCACGGCCGCCTGCACGGCTCTCCTGCACGTGCCCGCACCGCGCGCACCGCACCTGGCCGTGCTCGGGCTGCTGCTGGGGCTGGCGCTGTGCCTGACCCTCGCGGCGGTCACGGCGGGCCTCACCCGCACCACGGAGAGCGCCCAGGTCACCTCGATTCCGCTGATCATGGTCTCGGCGATGGGCTCGGGGATCGCCGTCCCGCTGGAGATCCTCCCCGACCGGCTGGCCCATCTGTGCGAACTGCTGCCGTTGACACCCGCGGTCACCCTGGTGCGCGGCGGCTGGACCGGAGAGCTGAGCGGCCCCGAGATCCTGCGGGCCCTGGCCGTCGCGCTGGTCTGGCTGGCGCTCGCGGTGTTTGCTGTACGGCGTTGGTTCCGCTGGGAACCACGTCGCTGAGCGGGGAGAGGGAGCCGGCGCTGGGCGGGGGGACGGAGGCGGTGGGTGCCGAGCGGGGAGACGGGCTCGGCACCGGGGGCAGAAACGGACTCGGCATCGGGCGGCGGAGCGGGCGCGGAGACGGGTCCGGCGGCGAGTGACGGGGCGGGTCCGGCGGCCGGGCGCGGAGACAGGGGCGGTGTCGGGCTCGTGGGCGGGCGCGGAGACAGGGTCGGTGTCGGGCTCGTGGGCGGGCGCGGCGCCGAGCAGCGGGACAGACCCGGCGCCCGGCGCGGGGATGGGCCCCGCGCCGGGCGTGGTGGCGGAACGGACGGACTGGAGGGGCGCGGTGCTCGACGGCATCCGGCGGTGGCAGCGGCGCGAGTGGCGGGAGCGGAGCAAGGCGGAACGCGTGCAACTGCACAGCGTGATCACCTTGTGCGCCGCTGAGTGGGTGTTCATGCTCACCTGGCTGGTGCTGCCGGTCGCCGCGGGAGTGCGTCACCGGCCGCTGCCGCTCGCCCTGGCGGGCCTGCTGGTCGTCGTCGGCGTGCTCCAGTGCGTTGCGGCCAACCGGCTCGTACGGCCTTCCTTCGAGCACTACCTGGGCCACGTCCGGCTGCCCGGACGCGCGCTGGCCGCCCCCTTCGGCCTGCTGGTGGCCGCCGTCGCCCTTCCCCTCGTGCTGTCCAGCGTCGGGGCGCTCGCACCCTGGACGGCCCGGCTCGCCCTCGGCGCCGCCCTGGTGTCGTTCGGTCTGCTGTACGCGATGATCGTGTCCGTCCCGGTGTTCCTGCGCCGCTCCGCCGCGGTGGGGCTGGTCCTCATGGCGGCGGACGCGCTCGCCGTCCGAAGTGCCCCCGACGTCCTGATGGTGGGTCTGCTGGTCGCCTTCTCCATCGGCTTCTCCCTGCTGGCCGCACGCTGCGGCGCGTGGACCCTCTCCGTGCTGTGGGAGGCGGAGCGGGCCCGCGAGACCGAGGCCCGGCTGGCCGTCGCCGAGGAACGGCTGCGGTTCGGGCGGGACCTGCACGACGTCCTGGGCCGCAATCTCGCGGTGATCGCGCTGAAGGCCGAGCTCGCCGTGCAGTTGGGCCGGCGCGGGCGGCCCGAGGCGGTGGACCAGATGATCGAGGTGCAGCGGCTGGCGCAGGAGTCGCAGCGCGAGGTGCGCGCGGTGGTGCGCGGGTACCGTGAGGCCGACCTCGGCGCGGAACTCGCCGGGGCCCAGGGCGTGCTGGCCGCCGCGGGCATCGACTGCACCGTCACCGGCTCGGCCCCCGGGCTGCCCGCCCCGGTGCAGTCGGCGCTCGGCTGGGTGGTGCGCGAGGCCGCCACGAACGTGCTGCGGCACGGCGACCCTCGCCAGTGCTTGATCTCCCTGCGCGTGACCGGCGGCCGGGCCGAGCTGACGGTCGAGAACGACGGGGTGCCCGACACCCCGGCCGCCGGCCGACCGGGCTCCGGCCTCGCCGGACTGCGCGAACGGCTCGCGGACCTCGACGGCCTGCTGCGGGCGGGCCCGGCGGACCCCGGCCGCTTCCGCCTGACCGCCGAGGTACCGCTGCCATCCGACACCCCGCCGCGGCCCTCCGGCCCGGCAGCCGAGGACACCACCCTGAGCGAGGCCACCCCATGACGACGCCACCGGCCCCCGTACGGCTGCTGCTGGCCGACGACGAGCACCTGATCCGCGGGGCGCTCGCCGCGCTGCTCTCGCTGGAGGACGACCTCCTGATCGTCGCGGAGGCGGCGAACGGACCGGAGGCGCTGGCGATGGCCCGGGCGCACGAGCCCGACGTCGCGGTACTGGACCTGCAGATGCCGGGCGCGGACGGTGTGAAGGTCGCCACATCCCTGCGCGCCGAGCTGCCCGGCTGCCGGGTGCTGATCGTGACCAGCCACGGACGGCCGGGACACCTGAAGCGGGCGCTCGCGGCGGGGGTGCGCGGGTTCGTCCCGAAGACCGTCAGCGCCCAGCGGCTCGCCGAGATCATCCGCACCGTCCACACCGGGAACCGCTACGTCGACCCGGAGTTGGCCGCCGACGCGATCTCCGCCGGGGACTCCCCGCTGACCGCGCGGGAGGCCGAGGTGCTGGAGCTGGCCGCCGACGGCGCGCCGGTCACGGAGATCGCGGAGCGGGCCGCGCTCTCCCCGGGGACCGTCCGCAACTACCTGTCGTCGGCCGTGACCAAGCTGGGCGCGGAGAACCGGCATGCCGCGGTGCGCCTCGCACGCGAGCGAGGTTGGGTATAGTTGCTCTCGCGCCACGGCGCAACGCGGACGTAGCTCAGTTGGTAGAGCGCAACCTTGCCAAGGTTGAGGTCGCGAGTTCGAGCCTCGTCGTCCGCTCCGCACAGAAGCCCCCCGGTCCACCGCCGGGGGGCTTCTTCGTGTGCCAGGGCCTACGACCAGGTCGTTCCCGTCAGCCGCTCGTACGCCTCCACGTACTTGCCGCGGGTCGCCTCCACCACCCGCTCGGGCAGCGGCGGCGGGGGCTGCTCGCCCGTGCGGTCCCAGCCGGACTCCGCCGAGGTGAGCCAGTCACGGACGAACTGCTTGTCGTACGAGGGCTGCGCGCGTCCCGGCTGCCACTGGTCGGCCGGCCAGAAGCGGGAGGAGTCCGGCGTGAGCACCTCGTCGGCGAGGACGAGCGTGTCGCCGTCGTAGCCGAACTCGAACTTGGTGTCGGCGAGGATGATCCCCCGGTCCTTGGCGATGTCCCGGGCCCGGCCGTAGACGGCGAGGGTCGCCTGGCGCAGCCGGGCGGCCGGCTCGGCGCCGACCTGGCGGGCCACTTCCTCGTAGGAGACGTTCTCGTCGTGCTCGCCCACTTCGGCCTTGGTGGCCGGGGTGAAGATCGGCGCGGGCAGCTCGGAGCCGTCGACGAGGCCCTCGGGCAGGGCGAGGCCGCAGACCGTGCGGGAGGCGTTGTACTCGGCCAGGCCGGAGCCGGTGAGGTAGCCGCGGGCCACGCACTCCACGGGGATCATCCGCAGCGACTTGCACACCAGCGTGCGCCCGGCCCAGTCGGCGGGGGCGCCCTCGGGGACGTCGGTGCTGATGACGTGGTGCGGGGCGAGGTCCGCGAGGCGGTCGAACCACCACAGGGAGAGCTGGGTGAGGATGCGGCCCTTGTCGGGGATCTCCGTGGGCAGTACCCAGTCGTAGGCGGACATGCGGTCACTGGCGACCATCACGAGGTCGCCCGCCTCGTTCTGGTACAGCTCGCGCACCTTGCCGGTGTGCAGATGCACCAGACCCGGAACCTGGATCGGCTCGGGCTTTTCGACGAATCCGGACACGGTTCCTCCCCGTGGTTCTGTCCAATGCCCTGATTCTCCCGTATCGGGGGTGGGGCGAGGACAGCGGGTCAGTCGCGCTTGCAGATGCGGTCCAGGAGGTTGGCGGTGGCGCGCTGGATGCGGGGGTCGACGTGGCCGGGCCGGTCCAGCGCCGGTGACCAGGCGAATGTTCCGGAGGCGAAGACCAGGGCGCCGGACGGGGACCGGTACAGGGACGTCTCCTGGTGGCGCGGGGCGCCCTCGGCGTCGGTGTACGGGGAGTGCGCGAGGAGGATGCGGTCCTGGTGGTCAGGGAGCGGCGTGCGGGGGAAGTAGCGGTCGGCCTCGCCGGCGACCAGCCCCTCGATCCCGTCGCCCTCGCGCGCTCCGGTCCCCTCCCACAGCCAGTGGCCGGCGTTGCGCACGATCAGCGGGTGCGGTTCGGGGACGCGGCCCGCGTACTGGATGCCGACCAGTTGCTGCTCGGGCCGGTCGATCTCCCGCCACAGCACCGGCCGGCCGGGGCCCTTGCGTTTGCGGCAGGTCAGCAGGCGGTCGGGGACGCCGGCCGGGGAAGGGCCCAGCTCGACCTGCCAGTACAGGGTGTTGGCGGAGAGGAAGACCAGGGAGGTGCCGTGCTCGCGGGCGAGTTCGACGGTGCGGCGCATCGGGGCCGACCAGTACTCGTCGTGGCCGGGGAAGACCAGGCCGCGGTACCGGGTGGGGTCGACGCGGCCGGCGTGCAGGTCGCGGGCGTCGGCGTAGGCGAGGTCGTAGCCGTAGCGCTCGGCCCAGCGGATGAAGTCGTAGGCGTGGCCGACGTGCAGGGGCAGGCCCGCGCCCGCGTACGGCCGGTCGAAGGAGACCGTGGTGGCCGCGCCGGCCTCGCCGAGCAGCCGGCCCTCCTCGTCCCAGGCGTGGTAGAGGCTGGCGCCGGTGTGGCCGTCCTCCGGGTAGAGGTTGTAGGCCTGCCAGGTGATGTCCGGCAGCAGCAGGAGCAGGTCCGCCGGGTGGGAGTCGCGGACGGTGAACGGGATGTGGGAGCGGTAGCCGTCGGCGGTGGTCAGCACGGCGACGTACGCGCCGATGCTCCAGTAGGACGGGATCTGCAGCCGCCAGGACAGCCACCAGTGGTGACAGGACACGGTGCGGTCGGCGGTGAGCGGCGGGGGCTGGACGATGCCCGAGAGCCGCGGGCTGGTGGTGATCTTCGCGGCGCCGTCGCCGCCGTAGTGGCCGATGCGGTACACGTCGACGCCGAACTCCTGCGGCGGGTCCACGGTGATGTGGAAGTCGATCGCCTCGCCGGGCGTGACGGCGCCGGTGGAGGCGAAGCCCTTGATCTGGCGGTGCACGTCGTCGGCCGAGCGGGGGCCCACCTCGGCGGCGCGGGGGGCGGGGACGCGGGGCGCGGTGGCGGTCGCACCGCCGCCGTGCCCCGTGCCGGGCGCGGCCTGCGGGGGCGGGTCGACGTACCAGGGGACGACGTGGCCGGTGTCGTCGAAGTACGTCTCACTGCCGCGCAGCCAGGGGACGGGGCCCTGGCCGAACGGGTCCGTGACGGCGTGCGCGAGTGCTCCCGACTCCCAGCGGCGGACGCGGTCCGATCCCATTGGCTGTCCCCCTCCCTCGTGCCCCCGTGCTCTGTCGTACGGCGGTGCGAAAGCGTCGGCGGCGGTACGGCGGTGCGTCGGCGACGCGCCGGGTCCGCTGAGTCCGCTGAGTGGCTGACCGTACGGCTGCGCGGTTGTCGTATGTCGTACGCCTTTGCCACGTGCGCGGTCGGTCCCAGCACATCACATAACGCACGCATGTTGTCACTACTCGTTGCGAATTGACCGAAAGTGGAAGGAGGAGATCCGGTAGTTCTTCCTCCGGTTCGGCGCCCGTCGGAGTCAGGCCAGCCGTACGGGCTTCTCCGGGCGTATGCCCGCGTCGATGAGCCAGGTCCGCAGCGGCAGGGGGTTGCCGTCCTCGACCAGGGCGAGGACCCGGGGGGCGAGGTCGGCGGCTCTCTCGCCGTCGATCAGGAGGGCGGGGCCGTCGAGCCAGTCGAGGCCGGGGGTGGCGCCCGCCGTGTCCATCGCGGCGCAGCAGACCATCGCGGTGACATGGTCGGCGAGAAGTTCACGGCCGGTGCGCGGCGGCTGGAGGGGAAACAGGGGCAGCGCGCCCTCGTCCCAGGAAAGCGCGCCCGGGGCCTGGCCGGAGGCTTCCGCCGTGGCCGCGCGGGTCCCGGGCCCTGTGGTCTCCTCGCGGGCCAGTTCCGCGCTGAGGCCGGCGGCGAGCGCGGCGCTGCGCTCGTTGCCCGGACCGGCCTCTTCGTCCGGGTCGGCGAGATCGGCAGGAGCAACAGGAGCAGCAGGGCCCGCGGACGGCTCGGAGGCTATGGGGACTGCGAGGACGTCGGGGACGTAGGGGACGTCGGGGACTGCGGGAGGGGCGGGGTCTGCCGGATGTGCGGGATCCGGGGCGGGGCTCGTGCCGAGGTCCGCCGCGGTCCCCTGCGCCGAGTCCGGGCCCACGCCGAGGGCATCGGTGGAGGTCGGCGGATGGCCGGAAGGGAACGGCGCCGGGCCGGACAGGTGATCCAGGACGCGGGCCAGGGTCGTGCCGTGCGGATCCTGCGCCGGGGAGTCCGGGGAGCGGCGGACGCCCATCGTGTCCAGGACGCGGTGCAGACGGGCGGCGTCGGTGCGCCACTTGCGGTCGACGACCTCGTCGGGGTAGTCCTGCCAGGCCACCGGGGCCCAGTTCGGGCCGCGCTCGGCCGGGCCGCCGTGGAAGAGTCGCGCGGCCAGGAGCGAGGCGGCCTCGTCCACCGTGCCGGGCTCCTCCAGCAGGTCGCAGGCGGGCCGCTCGCCGAGCCGGGAGGCGAAGCCCTCGGCCAGGCGGTCCCGGCGGGACAGCTCGGTGAGCGCCGCGACGACGCCCGCGTCCAGCCGGGACGGCCAGCGCCCCATGCGCCAGGCGGGGAGCGCGACCCGCGTCAGCAGCCGGTCCCAGCCCGCGTAGGCCAGGCCCACCTGTTCCTGGGCGACGATGCGCAGGCCGTAGTCCACGGCCTGCGCGCGCTCGGCGGCGGCTGCCGCCACGCCCCGCTCCATCTGGGCCGCGTCCTCCCGGCAGCCGCGCAGCATCAGCCGGGCCACCCAGCCGACGCCGGCGCACACCGCGTGCGACAGGGGGCATCGGCCGGCCGTGGAGGCGGCGGCCACCGCCGCGTCCAGCCCGCGGACGAACCGGCGGGCCGCGGCTATGTCGGGGTGCGCCGACGGGCCCGTACCGGCCACCACCGGGGCGAGGACGGCCCGCAGTTCGCCGACGCGCATCCACCACAGGAACGGGGAGCCGATGACGAGGACGGGCGCCGCCGCGCGGCGCGGACGGGCCGCGGACGGGCCGCTCGGCCCTTCCGGCTCCTCCCGGTCACCGCCCGCGGGAGGCGCGTGGGCCGGATGGGTGCGGTCCTCCAGCCAGCTGTCGCAGTCCGGGGTGAGCGCTATGGCGGAGGGGGCAGGGACGTCCAGCCGGTCGGCGAGGTCGCGCACCAGGCGGTACAGGTCCGGCGCGGACTCCTCCGGGACCGGGACCGTCGGGCTCATGGCGGGGCGGGCGCGGGCCACAACCAGTCCGACGCCCGCGGCGGCGAGCAGGACGACGACCGCCACGGCGCCCACCACCCACCGGGCCAGGTCCCAGCCCGGGCCGACGAGGTGGCCCGTGGATCCGCCCGCGAGCAGGATCACGGCGACGGCGGCGGGCAGCAGGGCGACGGCCAGCGCCCGGCCGCGGACGCGCAGCACGGCCAGGGCCCGGGAGCGCGCCGACTGCGCGCCGGCCTCCGCACCGGTTCCGGTCACGACCTGACGTCACCCCCTCCCGACTGCCTCGAACTGCCCTGTGTTGCTCACTCCCCCACTGTGGCACCCGCCACTGACATCGCAATGCCGGTGGGCCAAGTGCCGGAACGCTTGCGCCGCACCCTAGTTGGGGGCCCGGCCCACGTCAGCCGGATGGGCCATTGCTCACTCGATGGAATGGCTTTGGTCAGAGGTGGATGACGCACAGCAAAGATCAGGCCCCGGATCCTGTCCGGGGCCTGATCTTCGGAAGGTGCCTCGAAAGGCCTGGTCCTGAGCGGTGCCGAGCAGCCGCCGCGGGCGCTGAGTGGCGCCGAACACCCGCCGCGGGCGCTGATCGGTCCACGTTCCCGCCGCGGGTGTTCCGGGCGTTCCTGGGCGCGCGCTCCGCGCGCTCCTACGCGCCCGCAGCCGCCTTGGCGGCGATGTCCGTGCGGTGCTGGGCCCCGTCCAGGCGGATGCGTCCGACAGCGGCGTACGCCCGTTCGCGGGCCTCGGTCAGGTCCTTGCCGGTGGCCGTGACGGACAGGACGCGGCCACCCGCGCTCAGGACGGCGTCGTCCTCGCGCCGAGTGCCCGCGTGCAGCACGTACGCGTGCGGGGCGTCCTGGGCGGCCACCTCGTCGAGGCCGGCGATCGGGTCGCCGGTGCGCGGGGTGCCGGGGTAGTTGTGCGAGGCGAGGACCACCGTGACGGCCGCGTCGTCGCTCCAGCGCAGGGGTGCCAGGTCGGCGAGGGAGCCGGTGGCCGCGGCCAGCAGGACGCCCGCGAGGGGGGTCTGCAGGCGGGCCAGGACGACCTGCGTCTCGGGGTCGCCGAAGCGGGCGTTGAACTCGATCACCCGGACACCGCGGCCGGTGATCGCGAGGCCCGCGTAGAGCAGCCCGGAGAACGGCGTGCCCCGGCGGCGCATCTCGTCGACGGTGGGCTGCAGCACGCTCCGCAGCACGTCGTCCACCAGCTTGGGGTCGGCCCAGGGCAGCGGGGAGTACGCGCCCATGCCGCCGGTGTTCGGCCCCTCGTCGCCGTCCAGGGCGCGCTTGAAGTCCTGGGCGGGCTGGAGCGGAAGCACCGTCTCGCCGTCGGTGATGGCGAAGAGGGAGACCTCGGGACCGTCCAGGAACTCCTCGATCACCACGCGGTCGCAGGCGGCGGCGTGCGCCCGGGCCGCCTCGACGTCGTCGGTGACGACGACGCCCTTGCCCGCGGCGAGTCCGTCGTCCTTGACGACGTAGGGGGCGCCGAAGGCGGCCAGCGCCTCGTCGACCTCCTTCGCCGTGGTGCAGACGTAGGACCGGGCGGTCGGGACACCGGCTCCCGCCATCACGTCCTTCGCGAAGGCCTTGGAGCCCTCCAGCCGCGCCGCCTCGCCGGACGGCCCGAAGACGGGGATGCCCGCCTCACGCACGGCGTCGGCGACACCGGCGACCAGCGGCGCCTCGGGGCCGACGACCACCAGGCCGGCACCGAGCCGGGTGGCCAGCGCGGCGACGGCAGCGCCGTCGAGGGCGTCGACCGGGTGCAGCTCGGCGACCTCGGCGATCCCGGCGTTGCCGGGCGCGCAGTGCAGCGCGGTGACGTCGGGGTCGAGGGACAGGGAACGGCACAGGGCGTGCTCACGAGCGCCGCCGCCGATGACGAGGACCTTCACGGGGTCAGCCTAACGGCAGGGCGCGGCCCCGTTTTGTGCGGGATGCCGAGGGGCCGGCAAGAGGCCGCTCGTACGTTCCTCCGAGGCGGGACCGTATCCAGGTCCCGCACCCCGCTACTCCGTGGGGTACTCCTCCACCACGGTCGCGCCCAGTTCCCGCACGATCAGGTCGTGGCCGGACAGGGCGGACTCGTCGAGGTCGGGGTCGTCCTCCTCGGGAATGTCGTCCTCGGGGGCGACGGGAGCGGGCTCCGGTGCGGAGGCCCTGCCGGGACGGGCCGCCGTGGCCGGGCCGGCTGCTGAGGCCGTACGCGCCGCCGAGGGCCGGTCGGGGGCCGGGGCGCCGGAGCCCGGAGCCACGGACGCGGTCTGGGGGGCCGCCGTACGCTGCGGGGCCGCCGGACCGCCCGGGTGGGCGCCGCTGCCGCCACCGCCGTAGCCACCGCCTCCGTAACCGCCGCCGCCTCCGTAACCGCCGGAGGGGGCGGGCGCGGGGGCACCGCCGCCCGTCGGGTCGACGACCGCCTCGATCTTCCACTGGACGCTGAACTGCTCGGCCAGCGCCTGCCGCAGCACGTCCTCGCTGCCGCTGCTCGCGAAGTTGTCCCGCGCGCCCGCGTTGACGAAACCGACTTGGAGGGTGGTGCCGTCGAAGCCGGTGACCTGGGCGTTCTGGCTGAGCAGGATCCAGGTGAAGCGGCGGCGGTTCTTCACCGCCTCCAGGATGTTCGGCCACAGCTGGCGGGGATCGAGTCCGCCACCCGCGGGGGCGGGTGCGGCTGCGGGGGCAGCCGGAGCGGTGGCCCGGGCGGCGGGTGCGCTTCCCGGCCCGCCCACCGGGGCGCCTGCCGCTGCCGCGCCGGTCCCGGGCGCGGGTTGACCGCCGCCCGGTGCCGCCGCCGTGGGCCAGCCGCCGGGCCGCCTGGTCCCGGCACCGGCCGACGCGGCCGTGGGCCAGGCACCGGGCGCACCGCCCGCGGACGGACCGGCAGGCGGAGCCGCCGGGGTCGGGGAGGCGGCAGGCGGGGGCGGCGGGCCCGCGGGCGCCTCCTGGGTACGGTCACCGGCCCCAGGGGCGGCCGGAGCCTCCGGAGCCGCGGAGGCCGCGGGAGCCACGGGGGCGGCCTCCGGCCGGGCCGAGCTGCCGGGCCCGCCCGAAACACCGGCAGCACCTGGAGCACCGGGCACCGCCTGGGCACCCGAGGCACCCTGCGTACCCGGCGCACCCTGCGCCCCCTGGCCGCCCTGGGGCCCGGCGGTTCGTACCGCCGCCCTGGCCGCCGCGGGGCCTGCTCCGGACGGCACCGGACCCACGGCGGCGACCGGACCGGCTCCGCCGTGCGCCTCGGGCCCGGGCACGTAGCCCATCGCGGGCGCTCCCGCGCCTGTGCTGAAGCTCACGCCCCGCTCGATCCGGTCGAGGCGGGCCATCACGGACCGCTCGTCGCCGTACGCGGCGGGCAGCAGCACGCGCGCGCAGATCAGTTCGAGCTGGAGGCGGGGCGAGGTGGCGCCGCGCATCTCGGTCAGGCCCTCGTTGACCAGGTCGGCGGCGCGGCTCAGTTCGGCGGGTCCGAAGGAGGCGGCCTGGGCCTGCATGCGTTCGATCACGTCGGCGGGGGCGTCGATGAGCCCCTTCTCGGCCGCGTCGGGCACGGCGGCGAGGATCACCAGGTCCCGCAGCCGCTCCAGCAGGTCGGCGACGAAGCGCCGCGGGTCGTTGCCGCCCTCGATGACGCGGTCGACGACCTCGAAGGCGTCCGCGCCCTCCCCGGACGAGAACGCCTCGACGACGGAGTCCAGCAGCGAGCCGTCGGTGTACCCGAGGAGGGAGGTGGCCATGGCGTACGTCACACCGGCCTCTCCCGCACCGGCGAGCAGCTGGTCCATGACGGACATGGAGTCACGCACGGAACCGGCTCCGGCCCGCACGACCAGCGGGAGCACCCCGTCCTCGACGGGGATGTCCTCCTTCTGGCACACCTCGCCCAGGTAGTCCCGCAGGGTTCCCGGGGGGACCAGCCGGAAGGGGTAGTGGTGGGTCCGCGAGCGGATCGTCCCGATGACCTTCTCGGGCTCGGTGGTCGCGAAGATGAACTTCAGATGCTCCGGCGGCTCCTCCACCACCTTGAGCAGCGCGTTGAAGCCCGCCGACGTGACCATGTGGGCCTCGTCGATGATGTAGATCTTGTAGCGGCTGCGAGCGGGCCCGAAGAAGGCCTTCTCCCGCAGGTCACGGGCGTCGTCCACACCGCCGTGCGAAGCGGCGTCGATCTCGATGACGTCGATGGAACCGGGGCCGTTGCGCGCCAGGTCCCGGCAGGAGTCGCACGTGCCGCAGGGCGTGGGCGTCGGGCCGTTCTCGCAGTTCAGGCAGCGGGCGAGAATCCGCGCGCTGGTCGTCTTGCCGCACCCGCGCGGACCGCTGAACAGGTACGCGTGGTTGACCCGGTTGTTCCGCAGCGCCTGCTGCAGCGGGTCGGTGACATGCTCCTGCCCGATGACCTCGGCGAAGGACTCCGGTCGGTAGCGGCGGTACAGCGCGAGAGACGACACGCATACGAGGTTATAGGCGCCCACTGACAACCGGCCCGGCCCGCGGAACCCGCCGCCCCACGCAAGCGCCCCCCACGCACCCGCCAGAGCCGACCTACCCTTGCTGCCTTCCGGCCCTGGGGGAGTTCAGTCAGATAGCGCCGCGTGAGGGGCTGCCGAAAGACTACCCGATCCCGGGGCCGGGGAACGAGTTCGCGAGCACTCCTCCGCGTCATGTAATGTTTCCGGCGGAGGATTCGCCTAGAGGCCTAGGGCGCACGCTTGGAAAGCGTGTTGGGGGCAACCCCTCACGAGTTCGAATCTCGTATCCTCCGCCAGTGCCTCACCGGGCACGATGTCGAAGGGCCCCCTGGAAACAGGGGGCCCTTCGTCGTTGTCCTCAGACTGATCTGGTCGATGACCCTGTCCGGCATCCCGAGCAGCATGAGCACGGCGCCCGCGGTGTGCCGTGCGCCGTGCAGTCGCCCGTCCCGGACGCCGGCGTCTCCCAGCAGCCGCTTCCCGTCGTGGCAGTCCGTTCCCGGTGTCCGCTCCGCCCCGGTCTCCGACGCCCCCGACGCCCCGGACGGCCCGGTCCACCTGGCCCGCCCTGCCCGCCCCACCCGTCTCACCCGTCTCACCCGTCCGCGGACGGAAGACTTCCTTGCGGCCGTCCGGGACGTGGTGACCGACTCGGGGGAGAGAGGCGAGCTCCTCAGGGGGGAGGTGGGCCCCCCAGAGGGGAGGTTCGCCCCTCAGGCGGAAGGCGAGGCGGACGCGCGGGAGGGCGGGGCGGAAGCCGATGGCCTCGGCTCGTCCCGGGCGGGGTCCGGCGGGAAGGGGCGGCGCACGCGGTGGCGGGGGGCCGTGCGGCGGGGCGGACGGGTCAGGGTGATCTGGCGTACGAGCTGCTGGAAGCAGGCCAGGGACGCCAGGCCCGGCAGGGCCGCCGCCGCCATGTCCACGATCGTCTTGGGCGCCTGGACCACGCACAGGAGCATCGCGATGGACGAGAAGAGCAGCACCACGCACCACGAGTGGACGGCACGGCGGCGGTGCAGTGCGGCGCGCAGCACGGACAGCGAGGCCACCAGCCAGGGCCCGTACACCAGCAGCGGCCACCACGACGCGAGGCCGTCCTGCATCCGGGCGACGGCCACGAGGCGCAGCGGGTCGTAGGCGACCATGCCGCCGAAGAAGCTCACCGTGGAGGCGGTCACCGCCGCCAGGGCGCCGAGGACATGGCTGGCGGTGCGCACGCCGCTCGGCCGCCTGCGTTCACGGACTTTCCGGTGTCCCCGTGAGCCGGCCCGCAGGGGAGGAAGTTCCGCCGTGATTTCCTGAAGGTTCTCCAATGGCGTGTTCGGCGTTCCGCGGGAGGGCTTCACTTCGTGCGGTTCCGCCGCATTTCCCGCATTTTCCGTGCTTCCCATTGCCATCGGGGCCGCCGGGTCCGCCGAGTTCGTCGATGGCGCCGGGAATTCGGCCTCTACGGGATTTTGTGGCGACTGTCGCTCCATGGCGTCCTGGAGCATGAAAGCCAGTTCCTCGGCCGGGTCCCACGCCGAGTCCGGTGGGACCAGGGGGCCGAGGGTGCCCGAGAAGAACTGGGTGGGGGCCCGGTGCCGGCCGGTGCCGGTACGGGGGCGGGGCTCGTCGAAACCTGCCGGTTCCGCGTAGGGATAATCGGGGGAGTAGCCCGGACGTCGGTCGATACGTTCGTCATACATGCCGCGACCCGGCTATTCGGGCCGCGAGAAGACGGGGCGGCCGTCCGAGCCGACCCAGCGGCGGGCGAGGTCGGCTTCGAGTGCGCTCATCGCGTCCAGGAAATCCCGCAGCAGCGATTCGGTGGCCTTCAGTGCGACGGGGGAACCGCCCCTGCTCAGGGTGCCGTTGACGCCGGACGGCGAGCGCACGGGGGCGGGTAGGTAGGTGTAGGGACCCAACGCCACCGCGTGCCCGGCACTCGCGTCCTCGCGCTCGCGGCCCACGAGCAGACCCAAGTACCCTTCCCTGGATGCCTTAGTCATATCCCGACTAACGCCACCCGACTTCCCCGGATGCGCGGCAAACGGGTGAAGGAATTCCCTGATTAGACCTATATGTGCGATCGGATGCTTCATCCGTTCAGCCGACGAGATGGACGTCCGGCGCCGGCTCCTCGACGGTCGGGTCCCCCTCGATCGGCCGGGTATTGTTCTTCAGCACCGCAACCATGTGCCGACGGCGACGCAATTCCTCGGCGTCGACCCGCCACATTCTGCACTGGTAGGGCGGCATGAGAATAGAGCCTGCGGTGCAGGCTGAAGCACACACGACCAGCGTCCAAAGGGTGAAGTTCCACATGATTTTTCTCCGTTGGCGCGGCGGCGCGACACCCGCATAACGCCCCGGAATATGCAAGGTTACGGAACAGGAACAAAAAAGCCTCAGGTGGCCCAATTGACGGCTCGGCGAAACGTGTTCGCCCAATACGACTAATTCTTGATCCATACGGTCCTCCCCGCACTCGCCTGCTCCGGCTCCGACCCCCGCACCGTCACCCTCGCGATCCCGGCCCCGGCGATCGGAACGGTGAGGGGGCCGCCGTCCGGGCCGAGGACGACGACCTCCACGGCGTTCTGGCCGACCCTGCCCGGGCCCAGGGTGAACTGCACGCTGCCGCGACCGCCCGGCGCGCCGGCGCCGAACGGGACGCCCGCGCCGGCCGCGCCCGGCAGGACGTGGCGCCAGGACATACGGACGCGTACGGCGAATCGCTCACCACAACCCGTGCGGGCCGTCCTCCGGAGGGCGATCATCGGGACATGAACGTCACCGTGCACCTCGCCCAGGACCCCGACGCCGACGCGCTCCTGGGCCGCAGTCCGCTCGCCGCACTGGTCGGGATGCTGCTGGACCAGCAGATTCCGATGGAGTGGGCGTTCAAGGGACCGGCCACGATCGCCCAGCGCATGGGCACCGGCGACCTGGACGCGCACGAGATCGTGGCGTTCGACCCGGAGACCTTCGCCCGTCTGCTGTCGGACAAGCCCGCCGTGCACCGCTACCCGGGGTCGATGGCCAAGAGGATCCAGCAGCTGTGCCACTACCTCGTCGAGCACTACGACGGCGATCCCGAGGCTCTGTGGCGGGACGTGGCCGACGGACCGGAACTGCTGCGCCGCCTGGAGGAACTGCCCGGCTTCGGCAAGCAGAAGGCGCAGATCTTCCTCGCGCTGCTCGGCAAGCAGCTCGGGGTCCGCCCCGAGGGCTGGCGGGAGGCCGCCGGGGCGTACGGCGAACCGGAGGCCTTCCGGTCCGTCGCCGACATCACCGGCCCCGAGTCGCTCGCCAAGGTGCGGGCGCACAAGCAGGAGATGAAGGCCGCGGCGAAGGCGGCGAAATCCGCCGGTAAGTGACGCGAGGAGGCGGCGCTCCGTCAGCCGTACGGCCTACAGCGGTGGCGACCGGCCCGCGCCCGGTCCCAGCATGGACCATGACCGAGCCACCGAGCGACGGCCCCGGCGGGCCGGGCTACGACGACCGCCGCGTCCACGCGATGCGAGACCCACGAAACCCCCGAGATCCACACGAGCCACGGGAGCCAGGGGAGTCACGGGAGCCACAGGGCCCCGGAAGCGGCCGGGACCCCCGCGACCCACGTGAACCACAGGCCCCTGGGGGGCCCGGCGGCGCCGGGAGCGCCGGGAGCCCGCAGACGACGCCTCCGCCGCGCACCGATCCCCGCTACGAACCAGCGCTGGAAGGGCCCCTGCACCTGCTCTCCCGCGCCGCCTGGCAGGCAGTCCTCGCCACCGGGGTGGCCGCCCTCGTCCTGGGCATCCTCGTGCTGCTCTGGCCGAGTGCCTCGCTGCTGGCCGCCGGGATCCTCTTCGGCGTCTACCTCGTCGTCAGCGGGGTGCTCCAACTGGTCTCCGCCTTCGGCACGCACAAGTCGACGGCGCTGCGCGTGCTGGCCTTCGTCAGCGGCGCCCTGTCGATCCTGCTGGGCCTGTTCTGTTTCCGCGGCGCCATGCAGTCGATCCTCCTGCTGGCCCTCTGGATCGGCATCGGCTGGCTGATCCGCGGGATCACGCAGACGATCGCCGCCGTGCACGACCGTACGGCGCCCGCCCGCGGCTGGCAGATCTTCCTCGGCGTGCTCACCTTCATCGCCGGGATCGTGCTGATCGACTCGCCGCTCGCGTCGGTCGCCGTCCTCACCCTGCTGGGTGGCTGGTGGCTGGTCGTGGTCGGCGTCATGGAGATCGTCACCGCCTTCCGCATCCGCCGCCACGCCCAGCACGTGCCGCGCACCGTCTGAGACGTCAGCACGGCGCCCGGCGCCTACGCCGCCGCCCCGAGCGGGACGCCCACCACCGGCCCCCGCCGCCACCCGCGACCGCCACCCGCGACCGCGAAGGCGGCTGAGTCCGCGGGGTCCTTTGCGGGCCGGGCGTCGGGGTGCCGGCGCGCAGGGCGTGCTGGACGCGGTTGACGAGCTGGCCGAGGACGTCGGCGGGCACGTCCTTCGGGGTCTGGGTCACGAAGAAGACGCCGACGCCCTTGGAGCGGATGAGGCGCACCGTCTGCGTGATCGACTCCAGGAACGCCTTCGAGGCGTCGTCGAAGAGCAGGTGCGCCTCGTCGAAGAAGAACACCAGCTTGGGCTTGTCGGCGTCACCGACCTCCGGCAGGTCGTGGAAGAGGTCGGCGAGCAGCCACATCAGGAAGGTCGAGAAGAGCCGCGGCCGGTCCTGCACGGCGGGCAGTTCGAGGACGGAGACGATGCCGCGGCCGTCGGCCGCCGTACGCAGGAACTCGCTCGTGTCGAACTCCGGTTCGCCGAGGAAGTCCGCCATGCCCTGCGCCTCCAAGGCGGTCAGGGACCGCAGGATCACCCCGGCCGTCGCGGTCGACAGCCCGCCGATGCCCCGCAGTTCCTGTTTCCCCTCCTCGGAGGTCAGGAAGGCGACGACCGCCCTGAGGTCCTTCAGGTCGATCAGTTCCAGCCCCTTGGTGTCGGCGTAGTGGAAGATCAGCGCGAGCGACTGCTCCTGGGTCTGGTTGAGTTCGAGCACCTTGGACAGGAGGACCGGGCCGAAACTGGTGACCGTGGCACGCAGCGGTACGCCGTGTCCCGTGCCGCCGAGCGCGTAGAACTCGGCGGGGAAGCCGGCCGGCGTCCACTCCTGGCGCACCTCGGCGGCCCGCGACCTGATCCGGTCGTTCGCCGCGCCGGGCACCGAGACGCCCGACAGGTCGCCCTTGACGTCGGCGAGGAAGACGGGCACGCCCTGGGCCGAGAGCTGTTCGGCCACGAGTTGGAGCGTCTTGGTCTTGCCGGTGCCGGTGGCGCCGGCGACCAGCCCATGGCGGTTGAGCATCGCCAGCGGGATACGGACCTGGGCTTCGGGCAGGCAGTCGCCGCCCCAGATGAGGGCGCCCAGGTCGAGCGCGGGACCGGTGAAGGCGTATCCGGAGGCGATCCGCCGGGCCTCGGGCGGGAGCTCGGGGTCCTCGCCCGGCGCCCCGGGCGCGGTCTCGCTGTCGCTCATCTCAAGCCCCTGTTCAGCCCGTGGTCCCGATTCGCCCGGTTTGCCGCGGCTTTTCCAGCGTCGCACTGCGCTGCCGAGGCTGCGCCCGCAAGCTCTGGGCCGGTAGGCTTTCCGTGTGATCTTCAAGCGCATCGGAAACGGCCGGCCGTACCCCGACCACGGCCGGGAGAGCACCCGGCAGTGGGCGGACGTCGCGCCGCGCCCGGTCCGCCTCGATCAGCTCGTGACGACCAAGCAGCAGCTCGACCTGGAGACCCTCCTGGCGGAGGACTCGACCTTCTACGGCGACCTCTTCGCGCACGTCGTGAAGTGGCAGGGCGACCTGTACCTGGAGGACGGGCTCCACCGCGCGGTGCGGGCGGCGCTGCAGCAGCGCCAGGTGCTGCACGCGCGCGTGCTCGAACTGGGCTGAGCCGGCCGGACCTCCCCTCCGGACCGATCCGCGTCTTCGGCCCCACGACCCGGGTCTCCGGCCCGGGCCGGGCCCGGCCCCGACCGCGGCCTGCCGGGTAACGGTTTGGACCTTTCGGGTTCTACTGGGCGATATCCAATGATCATCTAGTAGGAATCGCCGCCCCGGCGCACTACGCTGCGCCCATGAGCATGCTGACTCCCCCCGGCATGGGCGGGAAGTACCGGATCACCGGGAACAAGTACCCGCGGATGCGCCGGCCCCGGCGGCACGGCAGGCTCGCGTTCGTGGCCGCCGCCTCCGTCGTCGCGCTCGGGGTGATCGGCTGGGGCACGCTGCAGCTCATCGACGTCTTCACCGGCGGTGACACGAAGGCCTCGGCGGCCGGTGCCAGGACGCACTGCGCGACCGGCGCGGCGGCCAGGCCCGGTCCCTCCCCGGCGGCCACGGCCCGGGCGCTGCCCAAGCCGGGCGGGATCACGGTCAACGTCCTCAACGCCACGCCGCGCGGCGGACTGGCCAAGCAGACCGCCGACGAGCTGAAGAAGCGCGGCTTCCGCATCGGTCACGTGGGCAACGCGGCCAAGGAGTTCGACAAGAAGGTCAAGGGCGCGGGGCTGCTCGTGGGTCCCGCGTCGGCCCTCGACAGCTCGCTTCCCGTGCTCGCCACCCAGCTCCCGGGGGCCCAGAGCCGTACCGACACACGCAAGGGCACCGACGTGGACCTGATCATCGGCGACGGGTTCAAGCAGCTGGCGTCGCGGCCGGCCGCCGACAAGGCGCTGGCCGCCCTGGCCGCGCCGAAGCAGCCGGCCGGCACACCGCAGAAGGGCTGCTGAGGCGAACGGCCGGCCACCGGCGGACGGGGCCGGCCCCTTCTTACCGCGGCCCCGCGCCCCGGCGTCCGGTTACTCGGCCGCGCCGTACATCCGGTCGCCCGCGTCGCCGAGGCCCGGGATGATGTAGCCCTGCTCGTTCAGGTGTTCGTCGACCGACGCCGTCACGACCGTCACCGGGGTGCCCGCGAGGTCGCGTTCCATGACGGCGACACCCTCCGGGGCGGCCAGCAGCACCACCGCCGTCACGTCGTCGGCGCCGCGCTTGATCAGCTCCTGGATGGCCGCGACCAGCGTGCCGCCGGTGGCGAGCATCGGGTCGAGGACGTAGACCTGACGGCCGGAGAGGTCCTCCGGCATGCGCGTGGCGTACGTGGAGGCCTGCAGCGTCTCCTCGTTGCGGATCATGCCCAGGAAGCCCACCTCGGCGGTCGGCAGCAGCCGCACCATGCCGTCCAGCATGCCGAGCCCGGCGCGCAGGATCGGCACGACCAGCGGGCGCGGGTGGGAGAGCTTGACGCCGGTGGTCTGCGCGACCGGCGTGGAGATGTCGACCTGTTCCGTCCGCACGTCCCGCGTCGCCTCGTAGGCGAGCAGGGTGACCAGCTCGTCGGCGAGCCGGCGGAAGGTCGCGGAGTCGGTGCGCCGGTCGCGCAGAGTGGTGAGCTTGTGGGCGACCAGGGGGTGGTCGACGACGTGGAGACGCATGTGCCAACAGTAACCGGGCGCTGAAGGCGGCCGCCCGCCCGCCACCGTCCTCGCGGCGACGGCGCCCGCGCCCGCCCCCTCCTGCGCCGCCGTGGCATCAAACCCGCCGCCCGGGGGAAAGCGGTAGGGACGGACGGGGGTGGTGGACCGATGCCTGACCGGCAATCCCGCAAGCATCCGTCGCCGGGCACACGGCCCGACGCGGCGGACACACCGGCGACGACGGCGCCCACGGAGACCGCCAGGACCACGGCCGGCGGGGCGGCCACGCGTACCGGTGGAGCGGGGGACACCGGTGCGGCCGGCGGCCCCGCCGCGGCCCCGGCACGCAGGAGCCGCCCGGAGGCGGGCGGCACGCGCCGCGCCGGGCTCCGCCGGAACAGCGGCGCCGGCACCGGCGACCCCGACGGGACCCGCATCGGCACCGGCCTCCGCCCCGACCCGAGCACCGGCACGGACCCCGGCCCCCACACCGACCCGGAGACCGAACGCCGCCGGCGCCGCGCCCAGTTCCTGCGCGACCTCGCCGAGGCCCGCGAGCTGCGCGACCGCGTCCAGCCCCGGCGTGCCAAGGCGGCCCGGCTGCGGCACGCGATGCGGATGCGTACGTTCCGCTGGTAGGACGGCCCGACGGGACCGCGCCGGGGAGGAGCCGGCGCCGAGGGCGCGGGAGAGACCGGGGAAGAAAGGAAACCCGCGCCGACGTTCCGTGGTGGGCCTGCGTGGCCGCCGGGCAAAGCCGCGTACGATCCGCAGGTGGCGGCAACGAGTGCGCTGGTGAGTCCTTTACCGACGAGCCGCAAAACAGCCGGACACAGGGAGCCGAAGACGTCCCCTGAACGCCTTGTTTCTGTCACGATTCCGAGTGGGTGGGGCTCGGAGCCCAGCTCTTCCCGCCCAGAACCTCCGCCGGGGGGACCCCCAACCGGCACGCCTAAGACCAGTGGGAGAGTCACGGTGTACTTCGCCGCACTGCTCGCGCGCACCGAAGACGGGTGGGAAGCGAGCGACACGGAGCTCGACGATGTGGAGACGCTGTCCGACCTGGCAGAACTGGCCCGTGAGTCCTCCGCCGAGGACGACACGGTGCTCGTCCTCATCGAGCAGGAGGACGCGTGGTTCGGTGTCGTCCGCGTGGACGGCGAGGACGACCCTCGCATCTACGTCTCGGACGCCGCCGCCGCGGCCCGCAGTTCGTACGGCGAGATCCTGCTCACCGACGAACTGCTCGGCCGGGAGCCCGGTGACGACGGCCCCGATCTCGACGCCCTCGACCTCGACGGCACGGAGGACGGCGAGCCCGCCTCCGGCGAGGACGACGAGGAGGAGCCCGGTTCCGCCGAGGCCATCACGCACAGCCCCTTGGGCGACGGCGAGATCCTCGACGACCTGGGCATCAGCGAGAAGGAGCTGCGCGCCCTGGACGCGGAGGACGCGCTGAGCGCGATCGCCGAGGTCCTGGGCGCCGCGGAGGTCCTGGAGACCGTCCGCTGACCCCGGCCCCGAACCCGGAACCGACCGACGACATGCCGCACCCGGCCGGGCCGCCCCGCCCGGCCGGCACGTCCTTTGCCGGCACGTCCGGCCCCGACGCGTCCGTTCCCGGCGCGCCGGGGCGGCCGTCCGGCGTGCCCGACCCGGTCCGCGACCGCTGGCGGGACGCGATGCGGCTCGCCCTGGAGCAGGCCGGAGCGGCCGTCCGGGGCGGGGACGTGCCCGTCGGTGCCGTCGTGCTGTCCGGCGACGGCACGACCGTGCTCGGCGCCGGACACAACGAGCGCGAGGCGACCGGCGATCCGACCGCCCACGCGGAGGTCCTCGCCATCCGGCGGGCCGCCGAGCGGGTGGGCCGGTGGCGGCTGTCCGGCTGCACGCTGGTGGTCACGCTGGAGCCGTGCACGATGTGCGCGGGGGCGGCCGTCCTCTCCCGCGTCGACCGGATCGTCTACGGCGCCCGCGACGAGAAGGCGGGTGCCGCGGGCTCGCTCTGGGACGTCGTACGCGACCGGCGGCTGAACCACCGGCCCGAGGTGATCGCAGGCGTGCTCGCCGAGGACTGCGCCGGACTCCTCACCGACTTCTTCCGCACCCGCTGACCCGCCTTCGTCCGGCACCCGTCGGCCCGCCTTCGTTCCGCACCCGCCGACCGCTTTCGTTCCGCGGCCCGCCGGCCCGCCGGCTCGCCGCCACGACCGTCGGAGGACGGTCACCGGGCCGCCGGGCGACGGGCCGCCGGACCGGCCGGGAAACGGATTTCGGACCACGGCCCCCCGTGTTGTAGGGTCTCTCTCGGTAGCGTGTCCGAGCGGCCGAAGGAGCTCGCCTCGAAAGCGAGTGTGGCGCAAGTCACCGAGGGTTCAAATCCCTCCGCTACCGCTTGTGAAGGGCCCCGTCCATCGGACGGGGCCCTTCGTGCGATCATCGTGCGATCATCGACGGCGCTCGGCTCGCAGCGGTCGACGACGGGGCGGCCGGCGGCAGGGGCAACCAGCGACAGGGGGAGACCGCGATGGCGGTGAACGCCAAGAAGATCGTCTTCTATGTGCTCGTGGTCTTCGTGCTGTACGTGATCATCACCGACCCGGCCAAGGCCGCCGACTACGTCCAGATAGGCTTCGAGGGCATATCGAACGCCGCCAAGGCCATCGGCGACTTCATGACGTGGGCCGCGAACGGAGGAAAGTGATGATCCGACACCTGGTCCTCTTCAAGCTCGACGAGGGCGTCCGGCGCGACGATCCGCGGGTCGAGGAGGGCGTGCGGGCGTTTCGGGCCCTGGGCGGCCAGATCGAGGACCTGCGCTTCTGGGAGTGCGGCTGGAACATCAGCGACCGGCCCATCGCCCACGACTTCGCGATCAACTCGGCGGTCGAGGACACCGGCGCCCTGAAGCGCTACCTGGAGCACCCGGCGCACCAGGCGGGCGTGGCCCTGTGGCGGGAGTTCGCCACCTGGGTGATCGCGGACTACGAGTTCTAGACGTACGGCCACACGGAGCCGTGCCAGGCCCCGCACCGGGATGGTGCGGGGCTTTGTCGCAGCTATACGCACCTTTAGAGCTAATTCATTCCTCAACACGTGCATATGCGGTGCTTGAACACTTAGCTCATGTCTTGTGATGCTATGACCGCTTTTGACGGATGAGTTGATCGACGAAGAGGTGGCGTTGACCGTGTCGGCCAGTACTGCGCCGCCCCAGGAGGAAGCTCCCGCGCCCGCCTCCGCCCCGGCCCCGGAGAAGCGGCGCGGCGCCGACACCCGGGCCCTCACGCAGGTGCTCTTCACCCAACTGAAGGAGCTGGAACCGGGCACGGCGGAGTACGCCCGCGTGCGCGGGGCGCTCATCGAGGCCAACCTCCCGCTCGTGCGCTACGCGGCCGCCCGCTTCCGCTCCCGCAACGAGCCGATGGAGGACGTCGTCCAGGTCGGCACGATCGGGCTCATCAACGCCATCGACCGCTTCGACCCCGACCGGGGCGTGCAGTTCCCCACCTTCGCCATGCCGACGGTCGTCGGCGAGATCAAGCGGTACTTCCGCGACAACGTCCGCACCGTCCACGTCCCACGCCGGCTGCACGAGCTGTGGGTGCAGGTCAACAGCGCGACGGAGGATCTGACGACCGCCTTCGGGCGCTCCCCCTCGACCGCCGAGATCGCCGAGCGGCTGCGCATCGGCGAGGACGAGGTGCTGTCCTGCATCGAGGCCGGACGGTCGTACCACGCGACCTCGCTGGAGGCCGCGCAGGAGGGCGACGGGCTGCCAGGACTGCTCGACCGGCTCGGCTACGAGGACCCGGCGCTCGACGGCGTGGAACACCGCGACCTGGTCCGCCACCTCCTCGTCCAGCTCCCCGAGCGGGAGCAGAGAATCCTGCTGCTGCGCTACTACAGCAATCTCACCCAGTCGCAGATCAGTGCGGAACTCGGCGTCTCCCAGATGCACGTCTCGCGCCTACTCGCGCGTAGCTTCCAGCGACTGCGATCCGCAAACAGGATCGAGGCGTAACCGTCACGAGCGAATCGCTCACCAGGGCGGATCCCGACATCTTCGGCCCGAAAGGCCGTCAGACCCCTTTCTGCCAGGGCTGATTCGCATATCGGATGTCGACATGTCACTACAGCGTGTTGCCGACATGTGACATTCTGCGGGAAGCGCGTTTGCCGTGGCTTCGGCTCCGGTATTCAGGTGAAGGCTGAGTTCTCCTCGTCAGAGAGCGCGGCCACGACCGTCCCGCGACCCAGAGGGGGTGGCATGTCCGCAGAACAGGGCAGCTCCGAGGTGCTGACGCTCACCAAGAGCGAGGCGCCTTCCCCGGCGCTCGAGCCGATCGACGCCCTCGACGACG
The DNA here is from genome assembly GCF_042268205.1 of Streptomyces sp. NPDC056160. Lineage (NCBI taxonomy): Bacteria > Bacillati > Actinomycetota > Actinomycetes > Kitasatosporales > Streptomycetaceae > Streptomyces > Streptomyces sp. NPDC056160. The sequence continues at coordinate 98,776 of NZ_JBHJUW010000001.1, read as the reverse complement.
TGACGGCCCTTCCGGCCGTCCCGGCTCCGGCCCCGGCGTCCGACGCCTCGGCAGCCATCGACACCCGCACCCTGTCCCGCTCCCTGTTCCTGCGGCTCGCCGTGCTCGACGAGAACAGCCCCGAGCGTGCCTACGTCCGGGACACCCTGATCGAGCTGAACCTCCCGCTCGTCCGCTACGCGGCCGCCCGCTTCCGCTCGCGCAACGAGCCGATGGAGGACATCGTCCAGGTCGGCACCATCGGCCTGATCAAGGCGATCGACCGCTTCGACTGCGAACGCGGCGTGGAGTTCCCGACCTTCGCGATGCCGACGGTGGTCGGCGAGATCAAGCGCTTCTTCCGGGACACCTCGTGGTCCGTGCGGGTGCCCCGGCGGCTCCAGGAGCTGCGCCTCGCGCTGACGAAGGCCAGCGACGAGCTGTCGCAGAAGCTGGACCGGTCGCCGACCGTCGGCGAACTCGCGTCCGTGCTCGGGGTGTCGGAGGAGGACGTCGTCGACGGCCTCGCCGTGGGCAACGCCTACACGGCCTCCTCGCTCGACTCCCCGGCCCCCGAGGACGACGGCGGCGAGGGATCGCTCGCCGACCGCCTCGGCTACGAGGACACGGCGCTGGAGGGCGTGGAGTACCGCGAGTCGCTCAAGCCGCTGCTCGCCAAGCTGCCGCCGCGCGAGCGCCGGATCATCATGCTGCGCTTCTTCGCCAACATGACGCAGTCGCAGATCGGCGAGGAGGTCGGCATCTCGCAGATGCACGTCTCCCGGCTGCTGACGCGGACCCTGGCCCAGCTGCGCGACGGGCTCATCTCCGACTGACCCGGACCACCCCTGGCGTGCCGATGGCCGCCGAGGCGCCGCACGGCGCGTCGGCGGCCATCACGCTGTCCCGCCACGTCCTCGACGCCCGTCGGCGTCCTCTCCCCCGCTTCCGTCCGCGCTCGAACAGTTTCCGTCCGCGCTCGAACGGCTTCGGCGCCTACTTCAACGCGAGCCAGGCGACGGCCGCGACGACGATCACGGCGACGACGACACCGACGATCAGACCGACCCGCGGGCCGGCGGGCGCCGCCTGCTGCTGCCTCGCCTGGGGAGCGGCCTCGTCGACGAACGCGCGGAACATCTGGGTGCTGCCGGCGGGGTCGTGGTGGCCCTGGGGGCCCTGGGTGTTAGCCATGCCCCGAGACCCTAGCGAAAACGCCGGGCGCTCCCCAAGTGGGGGCCCGTTTCGTCCCGTTGCGGAAGGCACGGCCGGGCCGGTGACACCGCCCCGGCGGCCGGTTTGCCCCGTCCTGGGGTGAACGGCGCACCCCGGCGCCCACCTCACCCACCGTCACCTGCGTATTTACGCTCGCAATACTTGCCTTTGCCAAGTTTTTGCGCCGGCCGACCCCGGTTTGTTTGCCTGCAGCAACCAACCGAACGTATGGTTGCCCCAAGCAACGATTACGGGAGGTGCGATGGCCGAGCAGGCGCAGTACGAGGAGCTTGCGCGTCAGCTCAGTGCCGTCGGCGCCGTGAAACGGGACATGGGGCGGATCCTGCCGCCCGACTGCCCGGCCGGCTCCGCCGCCGTGCTGACGCTGCTGGGCCGTCACGGGGACATGCGCATGAGCAAGCTCGCCGAGCTGCTCGCCGTGGACCTGTCGGTGACCAGCCGCCATGTCGCGCACGTCGCCGCCCGCGGCTGGATCGACCGGCTGCCGGACCCCGCGGACAAGCGCTCGCGCATCCTGCGCCTGACGCCCGCCGGCCTCGACCGGCTCGACGACCTGTCCCGGCGGACCACGCACCTGCTCGCGGAACGGCTGAGCGACTGGACCGACGACGAGGTCGGCCAGCTCATCCGGCTGATGACCCGGCTGCGCGACAGCTTCGGCGACTGCCGGTCCACCCCGGTCCGGCTCCCCGAACCCGTACTCGAAGAGACCACCCGTACACCCGCAAGCACGTAAGCAAAGGAAGCCCATGGCAACGACCACACCAGCCGGTGTGCGGGCTCACGCCAAGCACGGGGGCGCGTCCCCGGACGGCGCTCCGATGTCGCACCGGCAGATCATGGAGGCGCTCTCCGGGCTGCTGCTCGGCATGTTCGTGGCGATCCTGTCGTCCACGATCGTCTCCAACGCACTGCCGAAGATCATCGGTGACCTCGGCGGCGGCCAGTCGGCCTACACCTGGGTGGTCACCGCCGCCCTGCTGTCGATGACCGCCTCCACTCCGCTGTGGGGCAAGCTCGCCGACCTGTACAGCAAGAAGGCGCTCGTCCAGATAGCCCTGATCATCTACGTCGTGGCGTCGATGGCGGCCGGGCTCTCGCAGAACCCCGGCATGCTGATCGTCTGCCGCGTGGTCCAGGGCATCGGCACCGGCGGTCTGTCCGCCCTGGCGCAGATCGTCATGGCCGCGATGATCTCCCCCCGTGAGCGTGGGCGTTACTCCGGCTACCTCGGCGCGACGTTCGCCGTCGCCACCGTCGGCGGTCCGCTGCTCGGCGGTGTCATCACCGACACCTCCTGGCTGGGCTGGCGCTGGTGCTTCTACGTCGGCGTGCCCTTCGCGATCCTCGCGCTGATCGTCCTGCAGAAGACCCTGCACCTGCCCGTCGTCAAGCGGAACGTGAAGGTCGACTGGTCCGGCGCCACCCTGGTCGCCGCGGCCGTCTCACTGCTGCTGATCTGGGTCACCTTCGCCGGTGACAAGTACGACTGGCTGTCGTGGCAGACCGGCGCCATGGTGGGCGGCTCGGTCGTGCTCGCGCTGCTGTTCGTGCTGGTCGAGTCCAAGGCCACCGAGCCGATCATCCCGCTGCGGCTGTTCCGCAACCGCACGATCACGCTGGCGTCCCTCGCCTCGCTCTTCGTCGGTATCGCGATGTTCACCGGCACGGTGTTCTTCAGCCAGTACTTCCAGCTGGCCCGGGGCAAGACCCCGACCATGTCGGGTGTCCTGACCATCCCGATGATCGGCGGCCTGTTCGTGGCCTCCACCGTCTCCGGCCAGTTCATCACCCGCACCGGGCGCTGGAAGGCGTGGCTGGTCAGCGGTGGCGTCCTGGTGACCGCCGGCCTCGGCCTGCTGGGCACCATCCGGTACGACACGGCGTACTGGAAGATGGCGATCTTCATGGCCCTGCTGGGCCTCGGCATCGGCATGATGATGCAGAACCTGGTGCTGTGCACGCAGAACCAGGTCGACCCGGGCGACCTCGGTTCGGCCAGCTCCACGGTCACCTTCTTCCGTTCCCTCGGCGGTGCGGTCGGCGTCTCGGCGCTCGGTGCCGTGCTGGCCAACCGGATCACCCACTACGTCAAGGACGGCCTGGCCGCCCTCGACCCGAAGTACCAGGCCGCCATGGGCTCTTCCGGCTCCAGCAGCAGCATCCCGGACGTCGCCAAGCTCCCGGCGCCGCTGCGCACGGTCGTGGAGGGCGCCTACGGGCACGGCATCGCCGACATCTTCCTGATCGCCGGCGCCATGGCGGCCATCGCCTTCCTGATCACGCTGTTCATCAAGGAGGTCCCGCTGCGGACCCGCGGCGGCCTCGCGCAGGCCGCCGAGGGCGAGCCCGCGCCGGTGGACCCGGTGGCGGCCCCGGCCGTCGCCGAGGCCCAGGAGCAGGCCGCCGTCTTGGCCGCCGACCAGTTCTCGGCCCCGGCCGAGGACAAGGCGCCCAGCTGGGCGTCGGCCGCCTCCACCACCGAGGCCGCTCCGGCGGGCACCCAGCGCCTCGCGGCCGTCGCCACGGTGGCTCCCGACGCCCAGGCCTCCGGTCCGGGCGGGGTCCCGGTGCGCGGCTTCGTCCGGGGCGCCGAGGGCGCGCCGGTGCCGCAGGCCGCGGTGACGCTGATCTCGCTGGCGGGCCGCCAGCTGGGCCGCTCGGTCGCGCAGGGCGACGGCGCCTACACGGTGGACGCGCCCACAGCGGGCTCCTACGTCCTGATCGCCTCCGCCGACGGCTTCCAGCCGCAGGCGTCCACCATCGTCGTCAACGACGAGCCGGTGGCGTACGACATCCTGCTCAGCGGCACCAGCGGACTGAGCGGTGTGGTGCGGGGCGCGGAGACCACGCTGCCGGTCAAGGACGCCATGGTGATCGTCACCGATGTGCGCGGCGACCTGCTGGCCACCGGGACCACCGGTGAGCAGGGCGAGTTCTCCTTCGCCGAGCTGGTGCCGGGCGTGGTGACCGTCGCGGTGAACGCCGCCGGGTACCGGCCGCGGGCCCTGCCCGTCGAGGTGGGCGGCGCCGGTGTCACCCGCATCGAGGTCGACCTCGACTCCGGTGCGCAGCTCCAGGGTGTCGTCCGGGCGCCGCACGGCCCCCTCGCCGACGCCCGCGTGACGCTCGTCGACGCGGCGGGCAACGTGGTCGGCACCGCCACCACGGGTACGGACGGGGCGTACGCCTTCACCGACCTCAACAGCGGCGAGTACACCGTCATCGCGACGGGCTACCCGCCGGTGGCGACGGCCCTGACGGTCTCCGGCCGCGGCGTCGACGACCACGACATCACGCTCGCCCACCCCGGCGAGTAGTTCGAACCCGGCCCGTGGCGGGGCGCGCTCCCCAGCGGAGGCGCCCCTGCCGCGGGCCGGTCACTTTCCGACCAGTTTGTCAGGCTTTTCAGGGAGAAAACGGGATGGGACTGACCGCGAGGATCCGCACCCGGGACGGATGGGCCGTGTCGCACGCGGTCGTCACGGTGACCGACATGACCGGCACGCAGGTGCTGCGCGCCGAGGCCGACCACGAGGGCGCCGTACGGGACACCACCGAGCTGACGCCCGGGGCGTACACCGTCATCGTCACCGCCGTCGGGTACGCGCCCGCCGCGTCCAGCGCGATCGTGACCGCCAGCGGCCGGGCCGAGGTGGGCACGGTCACGCTGGCCCGCCAGGGCGGCACCGAGCTGCCGCCGCCGGGGCCGTGGACCATCGACCCCGCGCACTCCTCGGTCGCCGCGGTCGCGCAGCACCTGGGGATCTCCAGCGTGCACGGCCGGTTCACGGAGTTCGGCGGCACCATCGAGATCGCCCCGGACGACGTCACCAAGTCGCGGGTGGAGGCGGTCATCCGGGCCGGCTCCATCGACACGGGCAACGGGATGCGCGACGGGCACCTGAAGTCCGGGGACTTCCTCGACGTCGAGCAGTACCCGGAGATCACCTTCCGCTCCACCGGCCTGACCGCGGCCGGTTCGGACCGCTGGATGGTCAGCGGCGAGCTGACGATGCACGGTGTGGTCCGCCCGGTCGACCTCGACCTCGCCTACCTCGGCACCGGCGCCGACCCGTGGGGCGGCACCCGCGCCGCCTTCCGCGCCACCACCGAACTGCGCCGCGAGGACTTCGCCATGAACTACAACCAGGTCCTCCAGGCGGGCATCGCCGCCATCGGCACCACCCTGCGGGTGGAACTGGACATCCAGGCGGTCCAGGGCGAGTCCCTGCCCGCGGCCTGACGGTCTCCGGCACCCGGGCCGCCCCCGCCGCCCGTCGTCACGTGCCGTTCTTCGTGTCGACGATGCGGCGGGCCAGGTCGCGCAGTTTGACGTTCTCCCGCTGCGAGGCGCGCACGAGGCTGTCGAAGGCCTCGGCCGCGTCGATGTCCAGGCGTTCCATGAGGATGCCGGTGGCCTGGCCGATCAGGTCGCGGGTGCGCATCGCCTCGGTGAGCTGCTCGCGTACGGTCGCCGAGTCCAGGGCGAGACTCACGTGCGCGGTGAACAGCCGGCCGACCCGGGTCGCCGCCGCGTCGAAGGCGCGCGGCTTGCCGGAGTAGGCCGTGAGCACGGTCAGCCGCCGCTTCTCGGCGCGCAGCCGCAGCGCGAGCGCCGAGCGCAGCCCCGCACCGGCCAGTGCCGCGCAGCCCTCCTCGGTCTCGCTGTCGGTCACCCGCACCACGGGCGCGTGCCACAGCCCGTCCCAGTACGGCGTCGGCTCACGGCCGTCGCCCTGCAAGGCACCGGCGGCGCGGACGACGTCGTCGCTCCAGGCGACGGCCTGGCGCGGGCCACCGCGCTCGGTCACCGAGATGTCCGCGTGCTCGGCGCCCGGCAGCAGGTGCACCGCGAGCCGGACGGCGGTGCGCATGGTGCTGTGCGGGCTGTCCGTGTCGTGCAGTTGCTGAGCCGCGACCGTCAGGGCTTCGGACAGCTCGATGTCCCCCGGAAAACGGGGCAATTCAGAAAAGTCGGACGCAGGCACCACGAACCTCTTCGGCATGCACGGCATTACGGCCATGCGCAGGAGAGCTCCGCAGCACATTCCCGACTGCGAGCACAGGACGAACAGAACCTTATCTCGTCTTTCCAGGTGTCTTACGCCTGGTGGACGCTCGGCCCCGGCCTCTGGGAACCGCCGCTCGGCAGTGGTGCAATGGAGGACGACGGGTCAGGAAGCGGCCCCGTCCAGCGTCTGTCCGGCGGACAGGCCTGGGCCGGACGGATGTCTGCCTACTTGCAGGTGAGTGCCATGACCCACTTCCCGAGCCCGTGCCGGGTGCGTGACACGCCCGCACGCGCACTGCTCGTCCTGCCACCGGAGATCGACCTGTCCAACGCCCCCGCGCTCTGCTCCCGGGTGCTCTCCTTCGCGACCGCCCGCGCTACGCGGTTGCGCCTGCTGGTCCTGGACCTCACCCACACCGACTTCATGGACTCCCAGGGCGCCCGTCTCGTGATCGACGTACGCGACCGGCTGCCCCCGCCCGTCCGGCTCCGGGTGGCGGCGGTCCCGTACGGCATCCCCCGCCGCGTCCTGGAGGTCACCGGCGTGCGCCGGGACGTTCCCGTGTACGACGACGCGGAGCAGGCGCTGCGACGCTGAGCGGGGGCGGACGCGGTCTTGGGTGAGCCGTCCGGTGGTAGGCACGAGGGGGACACCCGCCGGACCGCCGCCGGCGGCCGACAGGACCTAGGCTGCCCGCATGGCACCCAGCATCGCGACCAACACGCGCGTCTCGCGCGAGGAACTCCTCGACTTCGTCCGCCCGCGCCACCGCGCCCTGCTGATGACCCGGCGCGCCGACGGCGGCCCACAGGCCTCCCCGCTGACCTGCGGCGTGGACGACTCCGGGCGGATCGTCGTCTCCACCTACCCGGAGCGGGCCAAGACCCGCAACGCCAAGCGGGACGCCCGCGTGAGCCTCGTCGTGCTCAGCGACGAGTGGAACGGGCCATGGGTGCAGATCGACGGCACGGCCGAGGTCGTCGACGTCCCCGACTCCGTCGAACCGCTCGTGGAGTACTACCGCAACATCGCGGGCGAGCACCCGGACTGGGACGAGTACCGGCAGGCGATGCTCGACCAGGGGAAGTCGATCATCCGCGTCACACCGGAGCGTTGGGGTCCGGTCTCCACCGGCGGATTCCCGGCCCGGCCGGCCCCCGAGGAGCAGTAGCGGGCGCGACGGCGGGGCTCAGCCCCGGGCGACCATGGCCTCGATGCCCGCGATCAGCAGGTCCAGCGCGAAGGTGAAGTCCCGGTCGAGCATCTCCGCGACCGTGTCACCGCCGCGGGCGTCCATGAGCTCCTTGGACTCCCGCAGGAAGTCCGCCGTCGGCCCGTGCTCCAGCACCGAGCGCATCGCCTGCCCGTAGTAGTCGTCCGGGCTCATGCCGCTGTCCGCTGTCCGGGACAGGAACTGGCCCTCGATCGTGCCGTAGCCGTAGACGAACTGGAAGACGGCCGAGATGGCGCTCGTCACCCGGTGCGCGGGCAGCCCGGTGCGGCGGATGACGCGCTGCACCGTGTGCGAGAAGGCCAGGTGGTTCGGGCCGATGTTCAGGTAGCGGCCGGCCAGCGGGGAAAGCCAGGGGTGGCGCACCAGCTGCGCCCGGTACGCGGCGGCCAGCCCGCGCAGCTGCTCGCGCCAGTCGGTGTCCGCGTCCGGCGCGGGCAGCGCGAACTCGCCGAAGGCGGCGTCGAGGGCGAGTTCGAGGAGGTCGTCCTTGGTGTCCACGTACCAGTACACGGACATCGCGGTGACGTTCAGCTCGGCGGCGAGCCGGCGCATGGAGAACTTGGCCAGCCCCTCGGCGTCCAGCAGCCGCACCGTGGCCTCGGTGATCCGGTCCCGGTCCAGACCCGACGGCTGTCCGCCCCCGCGCCCGCCCCGGCGTTCCTTGCCCGCCAGCCAGACGCTGGTACGGGCCGCGCCCCTGGCCCCGGCTTCCTTCACCATGGCGCACCTTCCTCAGTTCTCCCGACGCCGGTCATGCTAGATCCTGTCCAACGGATCAAGCTCCGCCGGTCTCGGCAGCCGCCGCCTGCGAGTCTGCCCGCTCGGCCCTGCGCAGCAACGCGGCGGCCAGCAGGCCGCCGAGCAGCACCGCGACGGCCCCGACCAGCTGGCTGGTCGACAGCCCCGACGAGTAGGCGTCCAGGACCCGCCCCTTCTCTGCCGGGTCGTGCGCGGCGGCCAGCGCGGCGGGCAGGGAGGTCGCGGCCACCGGGACCAACGCCGCGAACCGTGAGGTCAGCACCGCTCCCAGCACGGCCACCCCGAGCCCGTTGCCGAACTCCGACAGGGTGCCGTTGACGCCCGCTCCGACGCCCGCCTTGTCCGGTGGGATCGCGCTCATGATGGCGTGCGCCATGGCCGGACCGGCGACCGCGGTGCCCGCGCCGATCAGCAGCAGACCGAGGAGCGTACCGGCGTACCCGTGCCCGGCGAAGGTGGCGATCGACACCAGGCCGCCGGAGAGCAGCACCATGCCCAGCAGGATCGAAACCGGCGTACCGAGCCGCACCGTCGCCTTGGCCGCGAGCCCCGAGAAGTTGAGGACCACGACGGTGAGGGCGAGCGGCGCGGTGCGCAGGCCGGCCTCCAGGGGACCGTAGCCGAGCACGAACTGCAGGTGCTGGGTGAGCAGGAACAGCGACCCGCCCATGCCGAAGGCGATCAGCACCGCCCCGGAGACCGCTCCCGTGAAGCGGCGGTCCCGGAAGAAGTGCATGTCGAGCATCGGGTACGGGATCCGGCTCTCGTAGAACGCGAAGGCGGCCAGCACCACCACCGCCACGGCCGCCGTGACCAGCACCCGCGCCGACGTCCAGCCGTGGGCGGGGCCGGAGATGATCGCGTAGACCAGCGCGGCCATGCCGATCGTGGACAGCAGCGCGCCGAGCAGGTCGGGACGGTCGCCCCGGGGGCTCTTGGACTCGGGGACGAGGGCGACGACCGCGACCAGGGCCAGCGCCGCGACCGGCAGGTTGATCAGGAAGATCGCGCCCCACGAGAAGTGGTCGAGGACGAAGCCGCCGATCAGCGGGCCGGTGGCGAAGCCCAGCGCGCTGACCGCGCTCCAGATGCCGATGGCCTTGGGGTGCTCGTCCGGCGTGAAGATCTGCATCACGACGGCGAGCGTGGTGGTCAGCAGCAGCGCGCCGCCGACGCCCATGCCCGCGCGGGCCGCGATCAGCTGGCCGGTGGAGTGGGCGAGTCCGGCGGCCAGCGAGCCGGTGCCGAACAGGGCCAGTCCCGCGATCAGCATCTTCTTGCGGCCGTAGCGGTCGGCCGCGCTGCCCGCGGTCAGCAGCAGCCCGGACTGGACGAGCGAGTAGGCGTTGATCATCCACTGGATGTCGGAGGTGGCCGCGTGCAGCTCGCGGGTGAGCGAGGGGATCGCGACGTTCAGCACGGTGTTGTCGAGCAGCACGGTGAGCTGCGCCAGACAGATGACGCCCAGGATCAGCCAGCGCTGGGAGTGGCCCTGGGGCTGCGGCCGGCTCGGGGCCCCGGTCAGTTCCGGGGAGGCGGTTGACATGCCATACACCGTAGAACTATTCCCATACGGTGTACAAGTACATTTCCGCGCGGGTACGCCGACAGGGGCGGCGGCCGTTCTCCGGCCACCGCCCCTGTCCGGGCCCGTGCGAAACGGCCGTCAGCCGGTGCTGGTCCTCCGGGTCAGGTCGTAGAAGGTGGCCGAACCGGCCGTGACCTTCTTGAAGTTCTTCTCGACCCACGAGGTGATCTGGGAGGCGGTGCCGCTGCCGCCCATGCCGCCGCCCATGCCGCCACCGGCGATGAAGTAGTGGACACGCCCCTGCGTCACGTACTTCTGGAACTGGGCCAGGGTCGGGGACGGGTCGGTGCCGTTGAAGCCGCCGATCGCCATGACCGGGGCACCGGTGGCGAGCTGGTAGCCGGCCGCGTTCTGCGAGCCGATGGAGGCGGCGACCCACGTGTACGCGGACGCGTTGCGCTCCAGCAGCGCCTTGGCCGCCGAGGAGACGCGGGCCCCGTCGAGCAGGCCGCCCATGCCGCCACCGCCGCCCATGCGGCCGCCTTCGCCCGTCCGGGCGCCGGGGCCGGGGAAGTTGTTGCCGTTCTGGCCGTTCTGGCCGTTCTGGCCGTTCTGGCCGGGCATGCCGCCTCCGCCGGGGAAACCGCCGGTGCCGCCGCCTGGGAAGCCGTTGCCGTTCCCGTTGCCGTTCTGACCGTTCTGACCGCCCTGGCCGTTCTGCTGCCCCTGACCGTTCTGCTGGTTCTGGCCCGGCATGCCGCCTCCGCCGAAGCCGCCCCGCACGCCGGGGCCGCCCCGGCCGCCGAAGCCCCGCATGCCCGCGCCCGCCGGACCGGCCGTCGGGATGGAACCGGTGTGCGCCGAACGCACCGTGCTCAGCGTGTACGCCGTCGGTCCGGCGAGGCAGGTGAGAACGCCCGCGGCGGCCACGACGACGGCGAGCCGCCGGCCGATCCGCGCCACGAAGACCAGGCCCAGGGCCGCGGCGAGACCGCCGACCAGGACCAGCCACCTCAGCCACGGCAGGTAGGAGGGCGTGCGGTGGAGCAGGACGTACCCCCACGCGGCGGTCGCCGTGACGGCGGCGGCCAGCACGAGCGGGACCCAGGCCCGGGACCGTTCCCGCCACAGCGCGGTCACGCCCATGCCGACCACGGCGGCGAGGTAGGGCGCGAGGGCGACCGTGTAGTACTGGTGGAAGATGCCCGCCATGTAACTGAAGACGCCCAGGGTCATCAGCAGCGAGCCGCCCCAGGCGAGGAAGGCGCCGCGGGCGAGGAAGGCGTCGCGCGTGAGGTCGGCGCGCCGGGCCTTCCCGGTCAGGACCAGACCGGCGACCAACAGGATCAGCGCGGCCGGCAGCAGCCAGGAGATCTGGCCGCCGATCTCGGAATTGAACATCCGGTCCCAGCCCGTCTCGCCCCACTGGCCCGAGCCGCCGCCGCGTCCGCCCGGGCCGCCACCGCCGCCGACGCTGCCGGTCTCGTCGCCGTTGATCCGGCCGAGGCCGTTGTAGCCGAAGGTCAGGTTCAGGAAGCTGTTGTTCTGCGAGCCGCCGATGTAGGGCCGCGAGGAGGCGGGCCACAGCTCGACGATCGCCACCCACCAGCCGCCGGAGACGACGACCGCCGCCGTCGCGAGGGCGAGCTGCCCCAGCCGTTTGCGCAGCGCCACGGGCGCGCAGACCCCGTACACGAGAGCCAGCGCGGGCAGGATGAGGAAGGCCTGGAGCGTCTTGGTCAGGAAGGCGAAGCCGACCGCGACGCCCGCCCACAGCAGCCACTTGGTACGCCCGTCCTCCAGGGCGCGGACCACGAAGTGCACGGTGAGCGCCATCAGCAGCGCGAGCAGCGCGTCCGGGTTGTTGAAGCGGAACATCAGCGCTGCCACCGGAGTGAGCGCGAGCACCGCACCCGCGATCAGACCGGCGGCGGACCCGAACCGACGGCGGACGGAGGCGTGGACCACGGCGACCGTGAGCACCCCCATGACCGCTTCGGGGACGAGGACCGCCCACGAGCTGAGGCCGAACAGCCGTACCGACAGCGCCATCGGCCACAGCGCCGCCGGTGGTTTGTCCACGGTGATGGCGTTGCCCGCGTCCAGCGAGCCGAAGAAGAACGCCTTCCAGGAGGCGCTGCCCGCCTGCACCGCCGCCGAGTAGAAGGAGTTGGCGTAGCCGGAGGCGCTCAGGTCGTAGAGGTAGAGCAGGGCGGTGGCGAGCAGCAGGGCGAGGAGGGCGGGGCGTGCCCAGCCCGGGTCCTGCGGCCTGCCCCGCCACAGGCGCCGCGGCAGGGACTGCCCCGGCCCGGCGCCGGGTACGGCGTCCGGCGGCGCGGGGGGCTCGGCCGTCGCGACGGCGCCGAGAGGGGTGGCCGGGGGTGCGGCCGGGGATCCCGTCGCAGATCCGGTCGGGGGTGCGCTCGGGGGTGCGCTCGGGGGTGCGGTCTGGGGCGGGCCCCAGGAGGAGGGTCCCGTACCCGCCTGCCGGCTGCTCCGGTCGTGATCGGTCGTCATCGGAAGTCCTTGGGGTCGGTGGCGTACGGGGCCGGAGTCGGGGCCGGGGCCGGGGCCGGGGCCGGGGCCGGGGCCGGAGTCGGGGCCGGGGGCGAACCGGCGGTCGAAGGGAGGTGGATGTGCGGGTGCGGGTGCGGGTACGGCTCCGGAGGTACCGGCATCGGCGGTACGTCCCGGGCGACGGCCGCCTCCGCGGGCGTACCGGCGGGCAGGTCGTGCCGCTCGGGGAAGACCCAGGCGCGGAAGAGCAGGAAGCGCAGGACGGTGGCCGCGAGGTTGGCCGCCACCAGCACCGCCAGCTCGGTGGAGTGCGCGGGCGAGCTGGTCGCCGCGTTGAGGGCGGCCAGGGAACCGCTGGTCAGCGCGAGGCCGATGGCGAAGACGACCAGACCCTGTGCCTGGTGCCGCACCGCACCGCCCGGCCCGCGCACCCCGAAGGTCAGCCGCCGGTTGGCCGCGGTGTTGGCGACCGCCGAGACCAGCAGGGCGAGCGCGTTGGCGATCTGGGAGCCGGAGAACTGCCGGAAGAGGCTGTAGAGCACCAGGTAGAAGAGCGTGGACAGGACACCGACGACACAGAACCCGACCAGTTGCCGGGCCAGCCCCCCGGGCACGTCCGGCAGGTCCCCCTCGCGCGGGTCGTCCCCGAAGGGGCGGGCGAGCCGGTCCAGCGGCAGCGACCCGGTGGCCAGGGCCTTGCCGACCCGCCACACGCCCTTCAGATCCTCGGTCGCCGTCCGCACGATGTGCACCGTGGAGTCCGGGTCGTCGACCCAGTCGACGGGCACCTCGTGGATGCGCAGACCGGCCCGCTCGGCCACGACCAGCATCTCGGTGTCGAAGAACCACCCGGTGTCCTCCACCAGCGGCAGCAGCACCTGGGCGACGTCACGCCGGATCGCCTTGAAACCGCACTGCGCGTCGGAGAAGCGGGCCTGGAGCGAGCCGCGCAGGATCAGGTTGTACGAGCGGGAGATGAACTCGCGCTTGGCGCCGCGCACCACCCGCGAACTGCGGGCGAGCCGGGAGCCGATCGCCAGGTCGGAGTGGCCGGAGATCAGCGGCGCCACCAGCGGCAGCAGCGCGTTGAGGTCGGTGGAGAGGTCCACGTCCATGTAGGCGAGGACCGGCGCCTCGGAGGCCGACCACACGGCCCGCAGGGCCCGGCCCCGGCCCTTCTGTTCCAGCCGGAAGCTGCTGACCGCGGCCAGTTCCGCGGCCAGTTCCGCCGCGATCCGCGGGGTGCTGTCGGTGGAGGCGTTGTCCGCGACCGTGATGCGGAAGGCGTACGGGAAGGTGCGGGTGAGGTGCTCGTGCAGGCGGAGCACACAGGGCCGGAGGTCCTTCTCCTCGTTGTAGACGGGGATCACCACGTCCAGTACGGGCGTACCGGCATCCATGGCCGGGAGGTGCTCCCGAGCCGGGAGGTTACCGGGGGCAGAGTCGGTTCGCATGGCGGCGACTCTCCTCAACTGCCCTGTCGCACCCATGTGGTGACGCTGTGCTGGGCCTATGAGTAGGACTGGGATCGGGGCAGGGGCTGGGACGGAGACGGGGGCGGGGTCCGGGGGCCGGCCGCCGGCAGGGTGGCGGGCCCGGGCAGGGGGGCGGGCAGGTGCACCGTGAAGGCGGTCCGTCCCGGCACGCTCTCCACGGTGACGGTGCCGCCGTGCGCGGCGGCCACGGCCCGCACGATGGCCAGGCCGAGACCGGTCGAGCCGGTCGCGCGCGTGCGCGCCGAGTCGCCGCGCGCGAACCGCTCGAAGACGTGCGGCAGCAGCTGCCCCGCGATGCCCGGCCCGTCGTCCTCGACGTCCACGCACAGCCAGGCCCCGCCCCGCCGCACGCGCGCGGTCACCGTCGTGCCGGGCGGTGTGTGCGTACGGGCGTTGGCCAGCAGGTTGACCAGGACCTGCTGGAGCCGGGCCGCGTCCGCCGACACCGCGGCCGGACCGTCGGGCAGGTCGAGCCGCCAGATGTGGTCCGGGCCGGCCGCGCGCGCGTCGCTGACGGTGTCCACGACCAGCGGCAGGAGGTCGGTCTGCTCGAACCGCAGCGGGCGGCCCGCGTCCAGCCGGGCGAGCAGCAGCAGGTCCTCCACCAGCAGCGTCATCCGGTCGGCCTCGGACTCGATACGGCCCAGGGCGTGCCGGGTGTCCGGGCCGATCCGCTCACCGCCGCGCCGGGTGAGTTCGGCGTACCCGCGGATCGAGGCGAGCGGGGTGCGCAGTTCGTGGCTGGCGTCCGCGACGAACTGCCGTACCCGCGTCTCGCTCTGCTGCCGGGCGTGCAGCGCGCCGTGGATGTGGTCGAGCATGCGGTTGAGCGCCAGGCCGACCTGTCCGACCTCGGTGCGCGGGTCGGTCTCCGGCGCCGGGACGCGTTCGCTGAGGTTGACCTCGCCGGCGTGCAGGGGGAGTTCGGAGACCCGGGTGGCCGTGGCGGCGACCCGGCGCAGCGGGCGCAGGGCGAAGCCGACGATGGCGGCACCGGCCAGCGAGGCCGCGACGAGACCGGCGACGGTGACGCTGATCTCCACGAGCACGAGGGTGTTGACGGTGTTGTCGACTTCCCCGGTCGGTATGGCCACGTAGAAGGCGCCGTTGGGGCCGGTGGCGTGGACGACGCGGTAGCCGCCCAGGCCGGGGAGGTCGACGGTCTGCTTGTTCTGGTCCTGATCCTGGTCCTGGTCCTGGGGGACGGAGCCGAGCGCGTCGCGCTGGGCCGTCGTGAGGGACTTGGCGTTCACCTGCGGGATGCCGGCGTCGTCCTTGGTCTTCTCGCCGACCACGCCCTCGGTGATGGTGCCGTTCTCGGTCTTCGCGACGACGGTGCCGCCCGGCTGCGGGCCCTTGGTGACGAAGTCGGCGAGACGGATGTCCTTGGGGCCCGGCACGTGGCCCTGCTGGTCGGGGATCCAGGCCTTGCCCCCCTGACCCGGCGGCCGGAACACGCCGGAGGCCCGCGCGGAGACCTCGTTCAACTGGTCGTCGAGCTGCTCGTACAGGTGCGAGCGCAGCGCCAGCGTCGTCACCGTCGCGATCACCGCGCAGACCACGGCGATCAGGACCACGGACGCGACGACGAGCCGCGTCCGCAGGGTGCGCGGCTCGCGCCACCGCCCCGGCGTACGCGGCCGTCGCCGTCCGCTCACGACACCGCGGGCTTGATCAGGTACCCCGCGCCGCGCCGGGTGTGGATCATCGGCTCGCGGCCCGCGTCGATCTTGCGGCGCAGGTAGGAGATGTACAGCTCGACGACGTTGGCCTGACCGCCGAAGTCGTACGACCAGACGCGGTCCAGTATCTGCGCCTTGCTCAGCACGCGCCGCGGGTTGCGCATGAGGAAGCGCAGCAGCTCGAACTCGGTGGCGGTGAGGTGGATGTTGTCCCCGCCGCGCGCGACCTCGTGGCTGTCCTCGTCGAGGGTGAGGTCGCCGACGACGAGGACGCAGTCGGAGCGCCGGTCGGTGGCGCCCGAACGCCGGATCAGCCCGCGCAGCCGTGCGACGACCTCCTCCAGGCTGAACGGCTTGGTCACGTAGTCGTCCCCGCCGGCCGTGAGCCCGGCGATCCGGTCCTCGACGGCGTCCTTGGCGGTCAGGAAGAGGACCGGGACGTCGGGCAGATCACGGCGCAGCCGCCCCAGGACGGTGAGACCGTCCATGTCGGGCAGCATCATGTCGAGCACGACGGCGTCCGGGCGGAACTCGCGCGCGGTCTGCAGGGCACCGACCCCGTCCCCCGCGCTGCGGATCTGCCAGCCCTCGTAGCGCAGGGCCATGGACAGCAGCTCGGTGATCGACAGCTCGTCGTCCACCACCAGCACCCGGACGGGGCTACCGTCCGGCCTCAGCAGTTCGGTGCGCCCCTGGGGCGAAGTCGTGGTCATGACGGCCACCTTGGCGGCACCCTCTGAGAACACACTTTCACGCATCTGTGTTTTCCCTGAGAAACCCACAGGCGCCTCTCAGGAACCGCCTGGGCGGCGCCCGCCCGGCCCGCCGCCCTCCCCCCTCCTGCTCACTCCAGCCCGAAGAGCCGCGCGCCGTTGTCGTGGCAGACCGCGCGCAGCCAGTCGGCGCCGAGGCCGAGCCGCTCCAGCGCGTGCAGCTGCTCGACGTAGGGATAGGGGATGTTGGGGAAGTCCGAGCCGAGCAGGACCCGGTCGCCGAGGGCGGCCAGCCGGGGCAGGGCACGGCGGGGGAACGGGGCGAACCGCTCGCTGAAGTCGGTGAACGCCATGGTCGTGTCCAGCCGCACCTGCGCGTACCGCTCGGCTAGGCCGAGGAAGTCCTCGTACTCCGGCATGCCCATGTGGGCGACGACCAGCCGCAGCCGGGGGTGCCGGGCGAGCACCCGGCCGATCGGCCCGGGGCCGGTGTGCTTGCCGGGCGCGGGCCCCGACCCGCAGTGGATCACGACGGGCACGCCCGCCTCGGCGAGCAGGCCCCAGGCCGGGTCGAGGAGTTCGTCGGCAGGGTCGTACGCGCCGACCTGGACGTGCGCCTTGAAGACGCGCGCGCCGGCCTCGACGGCATTCCTGACGTAGGCGTGGACGCCCTCCTCCGGAAAGAGCGTCGAGGTGTGCAGACAGTCGGGCGTACGGCGGGCGAAGCCGACCGCCCAGCCGTTCAGCCACTCGGCCATGCCGGGCTTGTGCGGGTAGAGCATGGCGGTGAACGCCCGCACCCCGAACTCCCGCAGCCGCGCGATCCGCTGCTGCTCCTCCTCCCGGTAGGTGATGGGCCACTCCAGCCCGCCGGTGAGCGGGCCGAGCCCGTCGAAGTAGTCCCAGACCTTGCGCAGCACCCGCTCGGGCATGAAGTGCGTGTGCACGTCGACGAGTCCCCGCAGACCGGTCCGCTCCAGGAACCGCCGCACTTCGGCCGCCTCCTCGACCGCCGCCGGTGCGGTACGGGACGCAGGCTGTGGCTGATCACTCATGCCGCCCACGATCACCCCGCGGCCGCCCGGACGTCCACCCCCGGCGCCCGGTTCCGTCCCCGGCGTCCGGCTCCGGCGCCCAGTCCCGTCCCCGGCGTCCGGCTTCGGTGCCGGTGCCGGTGCCGGGGGTGGCGGCCCGCCCCGGCACCGGGGCCGGCGGATGCTGTCCGATCACCACCCGGACTCAGAACAGGCCGTCCTGTACTCCGGGTACTCCCCTCGCCGGCCCGGGACTCCGCACCGGCACCGTGAGCCGACCGGCCTCGGCCTCGCCCTCGCCGTGCGCGACCGGACGAAGCTCCCAGCCGGTCATCAGCCGCGTGTCGAGGACGACGACCCCGCCGCCCGTGGCCAGATGCAGGTCCGGCCCGGCGGCGGCCCGGAGCGCACCGCTCACCACCCCGCCCGCGACCAGCTCACTCACCTCCGCGACGGCATCCGGCACCCTCCCGCCGAGCCCGAACACGCCGACGTGGTCCACCGGCCGGAACGGCTCCCGTGCCAACGACTCGGGCCAGCCGGGGAGCGCGCCGGCCCGCCCGTGCAGTTCTCCGATCTCGGCGGCCCGCTCGGCCGGGTCCGGCGGCAGCGCGGAGCGCACGGCCCGCTTCGCGGCGTAGGGGATCCGGTCCGGGACCCCGAGCGCGGCGCGCAGCAGCTCCTCGGTCCGCCGGGCCGCCATCAGCGGCCCGGCGCCCAGCCAGCTGAAGCAGATCGCACCCTGTTCGAGCAGCCGCGCCGGTCCCCGCTCGACCGCGGTGATCCCGACCTTGGTCATGCCGGGCCCGAACCACGCCAGGTACACGCGGTAGGGCCGGGGATCGTCCGCGATCGTGTCGGCGGCCACGGAGTACGCCCGGTCCAGCCGCGCACACTGCTCACACCGCGCCCCCGTGCTCCGCCCGGACACGGCCGCCCGCGCCGGACACGCGTGTCCCCGCGCCCCCACGCAGGTCCGTACTCCCCCTTCCGCGACCGCGAAGGCCACCCGCTTCCCCCACGGCAGCGCGCTCGAGCGCCCGCCCTTCCACGCCAGCACAGGACCGTCCGCCGCCCACCGCAGCCCCGAGCACGTCCACAGCCGATCCATCACTCACGAGCGTACGAGCCACCACTGACAACGGCCCGCCCTCCCGCCACCCGCACGGGCAGAAGCCAAAGGCCCCGCCGGATCAACCGGCGGGGCCTCTGAACTGTGTGCACTCGGCAGGATTCGAACCCGCAACCTTCTGTCGACTGCGTCGGGCTCTTCTGCGTGAAAGGCCGAGCCTGACCTGGGCGGGGCCCCGACGGCGAACTGTCGATCAGCGTGACGCGGGCGGGATGCTCTGCTCGTACTGGAAGACGTTGCAGGGGTCGTACTTCGCCTTGATCTCGCGCAGCCGCTCGAAGTGGCGCCTCCCCCAGTAGGCGGTCTCCCACTCCTGCATGCCGACGTTCGGCACGTTGACGTAGGCGCCGTCCACGAAGCTGCGCATGGCCTGGCTGAATTCGGCGGTCCAGGCCTGGCACGTCGAGGTGAGCGGGTCGCAGACGCCTGGTGTCGTTGAAGGTGTCCCCCAGGCGGCGCCGATCTCGCCGTAGAAGATCGCGTCGCGGTGCACGAACGCGGTGCCGCCGCGGGGCTCCTTCCTGATCGCCCCGCCGAAGGCATCGACGAAGTAGTTGCTGTCCTCCGTGGGAGCGTTCCGCATGTAGTAGCCGATGACGTCGATCGCCTTCTTCGGGAACAGCTTCTTGGCGAACTGCGAGAAGAACTTCACGTTGGCGGGCTCCTGCGAGCGCGGAACCTGGGCTCCGGCAAAGATGGGGCCCCAGTTACCGACCTGCACCTTCACATCGGGCGTGCCGACCGACAGGATCGGGGCCAGCATCTTTCTGGCCTCTGCCTCCGTGCCCTCCGCGAGCCACGCGAACAGCAGGATCTGGGACTTGTGGATCTCGACTTCGGATCCGAGGCGGTTGTCGGCGAACGGTACCGTACGCTGCCATGCATCAAAGATCCCATGCAGGTCCGTAAGGCCGTCCCAGGTCGCCTGCACATAGGCGATGCGCTTGAGCGGGTGCACCTTGTAGGTGAGTTGCGTGACGATTCCGAAGTTTCCGTTTCCCGCCCCGCGGAGCGCCCAGAGCAGGTCTGAGTGGTCCTTCATGTCGGCATGGATCACCTCGGCGCAGTCGCGACCCGACGGGACGACGACCTCGGTCCCGATCAGGCTGTCGCAGGCCATGCCGAGGTAGCGGTTGAGGGGGCCGAGGCCGCCGCCGACCGTCGCACCGACCAAGCCGACGCTGCCCTCGCTTCCGGTCGTGACCGCGAGGTTCTTCTTGGCGAGCGTCGTCACCGCTTCCAACTGGGTCAGGCCGGCGCCGACCGTCGCGATACGAGCGCCGGTGTCGATGTGGACCGACTTGAGCTGGCTGACGTCGATCACGATGCCGTTGTCGATGTTCGACCAGCCCTCCAGGGCGTGGCGGCCGCTGCGTACCCGCAGTGCGACGTTGTGCTGCCGCGCCCAGGTGAGGGCGTTCACCACGTCCTGGGTCTCCTGGGCGAAGACGATGACCAGCGGGTAGTGAGAGAACAGCTGGTCGTAGTCGATGCGGTCATCCGTGTACGAGGCGTCACCGGGGCGGACGACGCGACCGGTCAGCTTCGCCGGCGGACATCGCCACGACCCTTGAGCCGGGTCGCTCGCGGCCAGAAGGCCCGAGGTGCTCGCGGCCGCAGCGTCCGGCGCGCCTGCGGCCGTAAGGCCCGGGACGACGACCGCCCCGGCGCCGGCGGCCGCTGACGCCCTGAGCAGGTAGCGGCGGGAAAAATCGCTCAAGGTCAAGATCCTCTCGATCAGGCTACCCCGGTACGCGGCTGAGGAATCCCTTACCCGCCAGCAGCCGGAAAGTCCTTTGTGGTCGACCCCCGCAAGGTAACGGGGCGACCATTCGGTGTTTCCCGACACGCCAATTGAGAACAATGACGACAGCCTGAAGGAGTAACTCAGCGGGATCCCGTCATAAATATCCCTTGATCCAAACGGACAAAATCCGCGACTGCTCTCAAAGATGACGGGTTCGCCGATCTTGTTAGTCAGATCAGCACCTCGCAATGGCCCGACGAACCCGATGAACCGCCTTTCTGACAAGAATTCGGGAGCGTGCCCCCGTAGTCACCACTCTCCGCCTGGAAAACCCATCTGGTCACTCGCGGGACTCATCGTGCGAACGGTGTGCCGCTGTGCGCACGTGTACGCCGGCTGGTATCGGCCGTTGATGTCAGGCCGCCCGCCAGCTCAACCTTGCGAACAGTCTCGGCAAGCTCACGCGGGCCTCCCGCTTGCAGCGTGGCGAACACCTCGCCCCAGGTAGCCGTGCCGTACTCCGTGACGAGTCTCGACACTCTCGACACGCCATCCGACGTGACGGCCGCGCTCCGTACATCGTCGAGCTTGGTTGCCCCCGTCAGACCGTGGTGCGCGGACTCCGGATCGGCGCCCGCGACCCCGTAGCCGTCTGGGGTGTTACGCACCTCTCTCTGGGCGAGGACCAGACGCTGAAGCGCTGTCCCTCCGCCTCCGCGCGAGAACACCGAAGCCCGGTGCCCCTCCGCGCGCACGGTCCGGTACGTGCACGCTGTTCTGCGCTCCGCAAGCGCTGATCTTCGGCACACCGAAGACTGCGCGGTCCATCCGCACGGTTTCTCTCCCCCGGCGGTGCGTGCAGGCGCTCATGGAACACCGCGAAGCGCACGATCGTGAGCGCAAGATCGTGGGACAGAAGTGGAAGCAGCCGGCGGAGGGACAGCCGGCGGGGCTCGTCTCCACGACCTCCACCAGCAGGGTGATCGATCCGCGCGGGCTGAACAGAATGCTCACGATCCTGTGCCGGGACACCGAGGTCCGGCGGATGAGGGTGCACGACCTGCGCCACACCTGCGCGTCGCTGCTGCTGGCTCAGGGGGTCGATGCGCGGACCATCATGGAAACGCTGGGTCACAGCAAGATCACGATGACGCTGGACACCTACGCGCACGTGAGGGGGACGACGCTCCGGGGCGCCGCCGACCGGATGGACGACGCGTTGGGGCCGGACGAAGACGAGGGGAGCGCGGGGGACGAGACGGCCGCCTGAAGATCTCTCCACAGGACGTTGACGTCACCCATTGATGTCAGAGGCCCCACCGGATCAACCGGCGGGGCCTCTGAGCTGTGTGCACTCGGCAGGATTCGAACCTGCAACCTTCTGATCCGTAGTCAGATGCTCTATCCGTTAAGCTACGAGTGCTTGTTCTGTTTTCTGTCTTCGCTCCCGGCCCTTCCGGCCCGCTCGCGGCGACAGGAAGAACATTACATGACTGCCGCCGTCATGTGAAATCCATTCCCCACACCCGTTGTGACCTGCGGAAACGCGCTCCTGGGGGATACGGAGGGCGGGCGCGGCGGGTCACGGGAACGACGAAGCCCCGGTCCATCGGGACCGGGGCTTCGGTGTTCTCGCGCGGAGGCGGAGGGATTTGAACCCTCGATGGGCTTTAAGGCCCAAACCGCATTAGCAGTGCGGCGCCATAGACCGGACTAGGCGACGCCTCCAGCACAACCGCTCACGCGAGCGCGCGATCGGTGCGTGCAGATGATGACACAGACGAGCGGGGTGTCACCAATCGCCCCCCACGGTACTAGGGAGGCGGGGCCCAGGGCAAAGTCCTTGCCGCGGCGTCGCCGCGACCGGGTTGCACGAAGCAGCCGCGGTGCGCGAAGCAGCATGGGTGCGCGAGGCGACCGCGGTGCGCGAGGCCGCCGGGGCGCAACGTCCCGGCGGGTGGCGCGTTAGTCCGGGCATGGTGCAGGTCAGCTCTTCTTCCCCGGGGCGCTTCCCACAGCGCTCCCCGCGACGGTTCCTCCTCGGCGGCTCGGCCTCCTTCGCCGCCGCCACGGCCGCCGTCGCCTTCGTGGCCCTGTCCGCCGTGTCCGCCGCCGCCTCCGCCGGTGCGCCCCCGCCCGTCCGCGACGAGGACCGGGCCGGCGATCACCTCACCGTCACCGTGCGCCACGCGGGTGGCGGCCGGGACGGGACGTACGAGCTGTACTGCCATCCCCGCGGCGGCAGCCACCCGGACGCGCGGGGCGCCTGCCGGGTGCTCGACCAAACCACGCGCTGGGGCCGGGACACCTTCGCGCCCGTGCCGCACGACAGCGCCTGCACCCTGCAGTACGGCGGTCCGGCCACCGCCCGCGTCACCGGGACCTGGGCGGGACGCCCGGTGGACGCGACGTACGACCGGCGCGACGGCTGCGAGATCGATCGCTGGAACCGGCTCGTACCGGTGCTGCCCGACCTCGGGTCCTGAGCGAAGGCGCGCGTCCGCCGGTTCGGGGGCCCCAGGGCCCGGAACCGGGTGAGGCGGGGGGCACGGAAACCCTCGGGTCTTGCAAAGGCCCCGGGGAGCCGGGCCTCACGAGGTCGAGAACAAGAGGTCGAGGCCGCAAGAGGCCGCAAGAGGTTGCAAGAGGTCGTAAAGGGAGTTCCGCGGTCCGTGAAGGACCTGCGGAGGCCGTGCGAAGCGGAACCGTACGGTCACAGGTTCGACGTCACTTCCCCGTGCGACCTCCCTCGCATCCGGCGTCGCGCGCGCAACCTCAGCGCATAGACTCGCTCGCGTGACACTCCGCGGGCCGGTTGGCAAGATGGCCCCCGCGGTGGGCAAGGTGCGGTAACAGGGAGGAAGCGTCTCGTGAGCAGCAGGCCATCCCGAGGCGCTGCTCGCCTCGCTGCCATACTCGACGCGCTGCCCGACGCGCTGCTGCTGGTCAACGCCAACGGCACCGTCGTCAACGCCAACACCATCGCCCTGGAGGCCTTCGAGACCCCGGGGACCGCACTGGTGGGGCGCGGGCTGCTCGATCTGCTGCCGCACTTCGACTCCAGACTCATCCCCGGCTCCATGCGCCGCCCCGACCACATCGACCCGCGCGCGCGGACCAAGCCGACCCGGATGATCGCGCGGCGCACCGACGGGAGCGAGTTCCCCGTCGAGGTCACGAGCGCGAATCTGCAGAACGGCCAGCAGGCCTACGACGCCTCCGGCTACACCGGCGACGAGCTGCTGATGCTGGTCGTCCGCGATCTGGCGGGCACCGTCGACACCGAGGCCGAACTGGCCCGTTCGCAGCGGCAGACCGAGATGATCCTGCGGGCCGCGGCCGAGGGCGTCGTCGGCACCGACACCGACGGGCGGATCGTGCTCGTCAACCCGGCCGCCGCCCAGATCCTCGGCTACCGGGCCGGGGAACTCGGCGGCCGGGAACTGCACACCCTCGTGCTGCACTCGCGCACCGACGGCTCGCCGTTCCCGTACGAGGAGTCCCCGCTCGCCGACACCCTGCGCTCCGGGCGCAAGCACCGGGTGCGCGGCCAGGTGCTGTGGTCCAAGGCTGGCGACAAGGTGCCCGTCGATCTGACCACGGCGCCCGTGCGCGACGGCGACCAGCTCGTCGGCGCCGTGATGACCTTCACCGACCGGCGCCCCTACGACGCGCTCGTCGAGGAGAGGGCCGCCGCCGAGCAGCGGTACGCGCAGGAGCGGGAGCGGCTCACCGAGGAGCACGCCGCCGCACTCGACGCGCTGCGCCGGCAGCACGCCGCCGAGATCGAGGAGCTGACCGAGCGGCACGCGGAGGAACTGGCCGCGGGCGAGGACCGGTACGCCGCTCTGGGCGAGCGCGAGAAGGACCGCCACGAGGCCCTCGCCGCACGCCACGAGCAGTTGCTGACCCTGCTGGGCGGCTCCCTGCGCGGCCCCCTCGACGAACTGCGCCGCGAGCTGGCGGCCCTCGCCGCCGACGACGCCGGACAGCTGTGGCCCGAGGCCAACCAGGTCCTGCACCACCTCTCCGCCGGCTACTCGCGGATCACCACCCTCATCGACAACGTCCTCGGCTACCAGCGCCTCGACATCGGCAGCGAGGAGATCACCCGGACGAAGGTGATGCTCGACGCCGTCGTCGCCGCCGGTGTCGACGGGGCCGTGGAACTGGTCGGGCCCGGCCGGCTGCAGTTCGCCGTGCACGCGCCGCCCATCGAGGCCGAGGTCGACCCGCGGCGCCTGGCCACCGCGCTCGCGCACCTCGTCGCGGACGTCGCGGGCGTGGACGCGACCGGCAACGCGCCCGTCTCGACGACCGGTTACATGGACAACACCGTGGTGGTCGCGGCGGCCCAGCGCGGCGAGGTCGTACGGATCGAGGTGCGGGGCCCGTACGCCGGGGGGGACCCGGTGCACGAGCCCATCGTGCGCGGCATCGTCCGCGCCCACGGAGGCGTGCTGCAGACGCACCAGGTTCCGGGGACGAACGGCACCGCGTACGTCCTGGAGGTGCCCCTCGGGGGCGGTGCGGGTGCCGTGGCGGCGGGCCTGCCCGGTGTTCTGCAACCGGCCGCCCCGCACACGGCCGCCCTGGGTCCTGCCGGCCCCGCTGCGCCGGGCCCGGCCGAACCGGCCGCCCTCGCGGGCGCGGGGACCGAACCGGGCGCGGGGGCGCAGTCGGGTCCCGGCGGTGGCACGGCCCCCGGCGCGGCCGAAGTCGCCCTCCCCGCGCAGGCCACGGGCGGCGGACGCCGCCGCGCCCGCCGGTCCTCCACGGACGCGTTCCTGGACGGTGACGGCGAAGGAGACTCCTCCGCGACCTCCGGCGCCGGGGTGACACCGACCGGACGCCGCCGCAGGCGTGCGGTCGAGGCGCCGCAGCCCGCACCGGAACCGGAACCGGCCCAGTCCACGGCCACGGCCACGGATGCCTCCGGCGGTACGGGCCGGCGGCGCGGACGGCCCGCCGAGGACCCGGATGTGGCGGAGGGCGCCGTGGTGACGGCGGCCGAGCACGCGGCGGGCACGGCCGCTTCGGGGTCCGGCCTGGGCGGTACGGTGCCGCCGCAGGGCGTACCCGTGCCCGCGCCCGGCGCGCGACAGGTCCGGCACGAGCCCGGAGAGCCCCCCGCGCCGGCTCCTGCGCTGCCCGCGCCCGCGCCCGGTGCCATGCCGGGGCAGGCGCAGGACGCGAGTGCGCCGACCCCCGCGGGCCCCGCGGCACTTCCCGCCCCCGCTTCTGTTTCTTCCGCTTCTGCCGCCGCGGATGCCGGTGACGGTGCCGTGCCGCCGACCGGTCGTCGTCGGCGTGCGCTGGCGGCGGCGAACGAGCGTGCCGCGGCGCAGGAAGCGGCTCCTCGTACGGTCTTCGCGCTGCCGCCCGCCGACGCGGACCGGCCGGCCGCCGCGACCGACGGGCCGCCCGTGCCGCAGCAGCAGGCACAGGCACGGATTCCCGGCCAGGGCGCGCCCGCCGGTGCCGTTCCCGGTCCGGACGAGGGCCGCCACGACGCCGTGGGCCGTGACCAGGCCGAGGACCACACCCCGCCGCAGCCGCATCCCGCGAGTGCACCGACCGGCCGACGGCGGCGGGCGGCCGCCGAGCCGTCCCAGGCCCCGGAGGCACCCGAGGTTCCCCGTGTCCCGGCAGCCCCCGCGGCCCCGGCCGCGCCCACTCCCGCCCCCGGCGCGGGCGTTCCCGTGCCGCCGCCGAACGGCGCCATGGGCTCCGTACCGCCCGCGGCAGTGAGCGGTGTTCCCGCCGCTCCGAACCCGGCTCCCGGCTCCGCCGCCGGTACGCC
Organism: Streptomyces sp. NPDC056160; assembly: GCF_042268205.1. NCBI lineage: Bacteria > Bacillati > Actinomycetota > Actinomycetes > Kitasatosporales > Streptomycetaceae > Streptomyces > Streptomyces sp. NPDC056160. The sequence goes on along the minus strand of NZ_JBHJUW010000001.1, from coordinate 72,901 downwards.
CGCGCACGGCACGCCCGCGGCACCCGGCCTCCCGGCCCCTGGAACACCGACCGCCGGTACACCGGCCACCGGCACTCCGGCCGCCGGAACCCCGCTGCCGCCCGAACAGCCCGCCGGCCGACCGCCGTTGCCGGGCGCCGGGCCCGCGGCCGGACGGCCCGCTGCCGGGGCCGTCCCGCGTGCGGCCCAGCCGCTGCCCGCCGAGTCCGCCGCACCGGCCGATCCGCACTCGACACAGGGCCGGTCGATCAGCGTACGGACGCTCGGTCAGGGCGTGCCCTTCAGCCGTCAGGCCGCCCAGGTGCAGCAGCCGTCCGCCACCCCGCCGCCGCACGCGGCCAGTGGTTCCGGACGTCGGCGCAAGCTCGGCACGCCACCTGACCCGGCCGCGACGCGCCCGGAGCAGCAGCGCCCCGAGCAGACGGCCCGCCCGCACCCGCCGGCGGCCGAACGGCCCGCCTCCCAGCCGTCGCCCGCCGCACCCGCCGCTCCTCCCGGGGCCCCCGCGGCCCCCGCGGCCCCCGGCGCGGCGGCTCAGCCGCCCCAGCCTCCCCTGGCGGGGCAGCCGCGGCTCGCGCAGCCGTCCGAGGGCGCCGGACGGTCGTACGCCATAGGCGCACCGGACGAGAACGCCGCCGAGGGCCCCGAACCGCTGGACGGGCCGGGCGGTGCCGTCGAGGTGGCGGACACCCCGCGCCCGCAGCCGATGGACGACGAACTGCCGCCGGAGCCGCTGGACAACCCGCGTCGGCTGCTCGTCTGGCCGGCCCCGGACGTCACCACCCAGCAGGCGCTCAACGACCGCGGCTACCGTCCCGTCATCGTGCACTCGCGCGAGGAGGTCGCCGCGCAGATCGCGGCCTTCCCCGCCGCGCTGTTCGTCGACCCGCTGACCGGCCCGATCACACGCACCGCGTTGCAGTCGCTGCGTCAGGCGGCGGTCGCCGCGGAGGTTCCGGTGCTGGTCACGGCCGGACTCGGGCAGGCGACCCGGGAGGCGGCGTACGGCGCGGACCCGGCGGTTCTGCTGAAGGCGCTCGCGCCGCGCGACAGCGAGCAGCACCCGCCGCGCGTCCTGCTGATCGAGGAGCACGCGGAGATCGCGCTGGCGCTGACCGCGACGCTGGAACGGCGCGGGATGCAGGTGGCGCGGGCCGCGAGCGACACCGACGCGGTCACGCTGGCGGGGCAGTTCCGGCCGAACCTGGTGGTGATGGACCTGATGCAGGTGCACCGCCGACGGGCCGGGATCCTCGACTGGCTGCGGGCGAACGGGCAGCTCAACCGCACCCCGCTGGTCGTCTACACGGCCGCCGTCGACCAGGCGGACCTGCCGCGGCTGGCGTCCGGGGAGACGGTGCTGTTCCTCGCGGAACGCTCCACCAGCACCGAGGTGCAGACCCGGATCGTCGACCTGCTGGCCCGGATCGGCACCAACTGACGTTTTCGGGCGGGGCCGGACGGTCCCGCGCGCGCGGTCAGTTCGCGACGAGCCTGCGGGCCGCCTCCTTGATCGAGGCCCGCAGCCGTTCCTCCGCGAAGTCGTCGGCCCCGACCATGATCCGCTTGATCTGCGGGACGACGACGGCCCAGTCGGCCAGCGCGACGAGCAGGAACATCAGGTCCGGGGCGGGGATCACGTCGCTGATGACACCCCGCTCCTGACCGTCCTTGATCGCGGCGACCTTGCGGCCGTAGTGGTCCTGGCGCTCCGCCTCGTCGGGCAGTTCGGCGGCGCCGTACTCGATGCCCTCCCAGAACAGCAGGCGCAGGATCTCGGGATGGGCTGCGTGGTAGTCGAGCAGGCGGTCGATGTAGCCCTCTATGTCGTCAGCGTCGACCGGCACGGCCGCCGCGAGGTCGACCATGCAGCGGCCGAGGACGTGGGAGAACAGCTGCGCCTTGTTGCCGAAGTAGGCGTAGATCAGCTGCTTGTTGGCCTTGGCCTGGGCGGCGATGCGGTCGATGCGGGCTCCCGCGATGCCGTGCCGGGCGAACTCGGCGACTGCCGCCTCGAAGATGCGGGCCTTGGTGGCCTCGGGGTCCCTGACTGCCATGGGGCAAGCGTACCGCTCTGGCAACCAACTGTTTGGTTGACAGGAATCAATCACCGGTTCAGACTGTTACACGGTCCAACCAACCAGTTGGTTGCAGACACGTCCGCCCCGGAGGTCCCGCACCATGCCATCGTCCCCGACCCCCACCACGGCCGCCGCCACCACGGCCACCCCCACCACAACGACCGCGCCCGCCGCGACCGCTCCCACCCCTCTCCCCGGCCCCGCTCCCGCGCACCGGCGCGGCCTCGGCCCCAACGCCTTCCTGGCCCTCATCGCCCTGTGCACCGCGATCACCGCGGGGAACATCTACCTCGCGGCCCCGCTGCTCCCCCTCATAGCCCGCGACTTCGGTGCGACGCCCTCGGGGGTGGCATGGATCGCCTCCGTGGCCCAGTTCGGGTACGCGGCCGGGTTGCTCTTCTTCGCCCCGCTCGGCGACCGGGTCAACCGGCGCCCGCTGGTGGCCGTCCTGTCCGTGGCGACGACGGCCGCACTGCTCGTCGCGGCGGTCGCCCCCGGCACCGGCGCACTCGCCGCCGCCGTCTTCGTCGCGTCCGCCGCGACCGTCGTGCCGCAACTGCTCGTCCCGCTGGTCGTCGAACGCGCCCCCGCCGACCGCCGCGCGCGGCACGTCGCCGCCGTGATCGCGGGCCTGTTCACCGGCATCGTCGCCGCGCGCGTCGTCGGCGCGCTGGCCGGACAGGCGTTCGGCTGGCGATGGGTGTTCGTCGGCGCGTCCGCGCTGACCCTGGCGCTCGGTCTGGCGACGGCCCTCGCCCTGCCGCCGGAGGGCCGCCGTGGCTCCGGCCCGCTGCTGTCCGGCATCACCGCCCTGCCCGGACTCGTCCGCCGCTCACCCGACCTGTGGCGCGCGAGCGTGCGGCAGGCGGGCATGTTCGGCGCCTGGAGCGCCCTGTGGACCTCGCTCGCGCTGCTGCTCACCGGCCCGTCGTACGGCCTGTCGATCGCGACCGCCGGGCTCTTCGGCCTCTTCGGGCTGGCGGCGAGCGCGGTGGCGCCGCTCGCGGGCGGGCTGGTCGACCGGTTCGGCGCCGGCAAGGTCGTACGGTCCGCCTACATCCTGGCCGCCGTGTCCGTGCCGCTGTTCTGGCTGGGCGGGCACACCATCGTGGCGCTGTTCGTGGCCGCGGTCGCGATCCACGCGGCCCTGGTCGCCTCCCACGTCGCCAACCAGACCCTGGCGCTGACCACCACGTCCAGCCCGGCGACCGCCAACACGGCCTACGTCGTCTCGGGCTTCGCCGGCGCCGCGCTGGCCTCGTCCGTGGCGGCCCCCGCCTTCGCCCACTGGGGCTGGACCGGGGTGTGCGCGGTGGCCGCGCTCTGGCTGGTGGTGGGCTGGGTCGCGACGGCCGTACGGCGATGAGGCACCGCCCCGCCACCGCGAGCCACCCGTCACCGCCGCAGGCCGCCACTCCCCGGCGCGCCCGCGACCGCGCCCTCGTACTCGCCCGCGACCGCTTCCTCGTACTCGCCCGCGTCCTCAGAGGCTCGTCACATCCAGCTCCCCGGCGGCGTACTGCCTGCGCAGCACCTTCTTGTCGAACTTCCCCACGCTGGTCTTCGGCACCGCGGTGACGACCGTCCAGCGCTCCGGGAGCTGCCACTTGGCGATCTTCCCCTCCTCGGAGAGGAAGGCGCGCAGCGTCTCGAAGTCGGCGGCGGCGCCCTCCTTGAGGACGACGGTGGCCAGCGGGCGCTCGCCCCACTTGTCGTCGGGGACGGCGACGACGGCCGCCTCGGCCACGTCCGGGTGGGCCATCAGGGCGTTCTCCAGGCCGACCGAGGAGATCCACTCGCCGCCGGACTTGATGACGTCCTTGGCACGGTCGGTGAGGGTGAGGAAGCCGTCCGGACTGATGGTGCCGACGTCCCCGGTCTTCAGCCAGCCGTCCTGGCTGAACTTGTCGGCCGGGCGCAGGGGTTCGGCGTCGGGACCGTTGTAGTAGGCGCCGGCGATCCACGGGCCGCGTACCTCAAGCTCACCCGCCGACTCTCCGTCCCAGGGGAGGCGTTCGCCGCCGGGGCCGGTCAGGCGCGCCTCGACGCCGGCCGGGAAGCGGCCCTGGGTGAGGCGGTAGGCGAACTCCTCGTCCGTACCGGTCGTATACGCCGGGGGACGGGCCACCGTGCCCAGCGGGGACGTCTCCGTCATGCCCCAGGCATGGCAGACCCGCATGCCGAGCCGGTCGAAGGCCTCCATGAGGGAGGGCGGGCACGCCGCGCCGCCGATGGTGACCTGGGTGAGGGAGGAGACGTCGCGGGGGCGTGCGGTCAGCTCCCCGAGCAGGCCCTGCCAGATGGTGGGGACGGCGGCGGCGTGCGTCGGCCGTTCGCGCTCGATCATCTCGGCGAGCGGGGCGGGCTGCAGGAAGCGGTCGGGCATCAGCATGTTGACGCCGGTCATGAAGGTGGCGTGCGGCAGACCCCAGGCGTTGACGTGGAACTGGGGGACGACGACGAGCGAGGTGTCCTGGTCGGTCAGGCCCATGGACTGCGCCATGTTGACCTGCATGGAGTGCAGGTAGATCGAACGGTGGCTGTAGACCACGCCCTTGGGGTCGCCCGTGGTGCCGGAGGTGTAGCACAGGGCGGCGGCCCGGCGCTCGTCCAGCTCCGGCCAGTCGTACGTCACCGGCTTGTCGCTGATCAGCTCTTCGTACTCGTGCACCCGGACGGACCCGCCGTCGAGCGGGGTGCGGTCCCCGGGGCCCGAGACGACGACGTGCTCGACCGTCGCCAGGTGCGGCAGCAGGGGGGCGAGCAGCGGCACGAGGGAGCCGTTGACGATGATCACGCGGTCGGCGGCGTGGTTGACGATCCAGGTCAGCTGCTCGGCCGGCAGGCGCAGGTTGAGCGTGTGCAGCACGGCGCCCATGGCGGGGACGGCGAGGTACGCCTCGACGTGCTCGCAGTTGTTCCACATGAGCGTTCCGACGCGATCGTCCTCGCGGACGCCGAGGTCGTCGCGCAGGGCGTTCGCCAGCCGTACCGCCCGGGTGCCCGCCTCGGCGAAGCTGCGGCGCCGCGGGTCGCCCTCCCCGGTCCAGGTGGTGATCTGGGACCGTCCGTGCACCAGCTTCCCGTGTTCGAGGATGCGGGTGACGGTCAGCGGTACGTCCTGCATGGTGCTCAGCACGGCGTCCTCCCGGGGCGGCATGACCTACGCGGCAGTAGGGTGTGCGCCGATTCTGCGCACATACCGCGCGGTATGTCACTAGCCCGGGTGATCGATCAGCTGTGCGTCCGCGTGGAGGGGGAGGACGGAGGGTCGCTGGGTACTGCGCGGGGCGCCTCGGTGTACGAGGGACGCGCGGGGCGCCTCGGTGTACGGCCGATCGCAGGGGGCGCGGGTACGGCCCCTCACAGGTGGGCGCGGCGAACGGTGGATCGCAGGTGGCCGCGGCGGACGGCCGAGCGTGGGCGGCCGTGGCGGACGGCCGAGCGTGGGCGGCCGTGGCGGACGGTCAGCGTGGACGGACGCGGCGGACGGTCAGCGTGGACGGACGCGGCGGACGGCCGAGCGTGGACGGACGCGGCGGACGGCCGAGCGTGGACGGACGCGGCGGACGGCCGAGCGTGGACGGACGCGGCGGACGGTCAGCGCACGCGCCCGAGGTCGGGGTCCTCACGGAGCTTGCCGAGCGCACGCGAGACCGCCGACTTCACGGTGCCCACGGACACGCCGAGCACCTCGGCCGTCTGCACCTCGGAGAGGTCCTCGTAATACCTGAGGACGACCATCGCCCGCTGCCGGGCGGGCAGCTTCGTGATCGCCCGCCACATGGCGTCGCGCAGCGCCTGCTGCTCGGCCGGGTCGAACGCGCCGGCCACGGGCTCCGGTTCGGGCAGCTCGTCGCAGGAGAACTCGTCGACCTTGCGCTTGCGCCACTGCGACGTACGGGTGTTCAGCAGCGCACGGCGGACGTACCCGTCGAGCGCCCGGTGGTCCTCGATCCGCTCCCAGGCGACGTACGTCTTGGTGAGCGCGGTCTGGAGCAGGTCCTCCGCGTCGCACGGGTTCGCGGTCAGCGACCGCGCGGTGCGCAGCAGCACCGGCTGGCGGGCCCGCACGTACGAGGCGAACGACGGATACGCCGGGCTGTGGGTTGCCGGGACGGCGGCTGTCGACGCGCTGGTGCAGACGGGAGTGGTCATGCCCTCCACGCTAGGAGCGCTCACCCCGTCGGCGGATCGGCCGCAGGTCCCGAAGCGGGGTCCGCCTCAGGTTGTAGGGGTGGGGTTGACCGCACCTCCTGAAGGTGGACGAGGAGGGGGAGCGGGGTGCGGGTTCACCCCTGGGTGGTACGGATCGCGCGGCGCGCGGGTCGGGTGGCGCCGGTGGTCCGGTGGGGCAGGCGAGCCAGCCGGTGCCTACGACCGCCTTCACTCATCTCCTTTCGCCTGCGCCAACGCCTGCGCGGCGGTGCCGAAGCACCGCCGCGCAGATGTGTGTTGCATCCCCACAAGCACACCCACAGGACCTCAGGGCCGGCGGCTCCCCAATGTGCGCGCCGGCCCGCCCCGGCTCACCAGAGGTGGGTGAAGTGGACGGCGACGTTGCTGTTGCCCTGCTGGATCGCCGTGAACGCGGAGCCGTTGACCTGGGCGGTGTTGCTCTGGTTCGAGGCGCCGGAACCGACCGCCTGCTGCCCTGTGGTGGACGAGTTGCCGCTGTTGTTGTGGCCGACTCCGCTGCCGACGATACCGGCGACACCCGCGTTCGATCCGGTGCCCGCCAGGGCGCCGGTGTCCGCCGCCGCGATGCCGGTGAAGAGCGCTGCCACGAGCGGGACGGCGGTGACGGCGGCGAGAACGCGGGCGGTACGGATGCTTGCCATATTGCTCCTCCAGTAAGAGGTACGCACCGGCTGCCTGCCGGAAGTACGTGAAGCTGCGTGAAGCTACCTGAACTACGGCTTTCACCAGGGGAGTCGGCCGACCGCCCCAGCGGTTTCCCACGACGTCGCAAGATCAGAGTTGCCCACGGAACCCCGGCGGACCACCCCGGTAGGACCGATTCGCACGCAAGCGTGAGGACAAGTCGATAAACCCCTTTCACCACCTTTGCCGCCTCCAACGCCCCGACTGGCACGAGAGCACCCCCCGCCGGCTCAAGCACGGCAAGAGGTGAAGCGTTCCGGCAAGCGCCCGGCGGAAACCGGCCGAAACGCGCGCCCCCAGCACGCCACACACCCGCCCCCTTCCCTCACTAGAACACTCGTACGAATATAGATGCATGGCCACCACCGACCGGCAGGCCACGACACTGGCCCTCGCCCATGCCCTGTCAGCCGCCGAACGCGGCCTGGCCGTCATCCCCCTGTCCCGGACGAAGCTCCCGGCCCTGCGCTCCCCGCACCGCGACGACCCCGCCCCGGCCCGCCCGCCCTGCCACGGCGCGTGCGGCCGATTCGGCCACGGGGTGTACGACGCCTCCACCGACCCCGTCCGCATCCGCGAGTTGTTCGCCGCGGCTCCCCGGGCCACCGGCTACGGCATCGCCTGCGGTCTGCCTCCCTACCATCTGATCGGCATCGACCTCGACACCAAGACCGGGACGGACTCGGCGGCGGCCCTGCGCGCCCTGGCCCGGCGCCACCGCTTCACCCTCCCCGCGACGGTCGTCGTCCTGACCCCCAGCGGAGGCCGGCACCTGTGGCTGAGTGGTCCGCCGGACGTCGTGGTCCCCAACTCCGCCGGGCGCCTCGCCCCCGGCATCGACATCCGGGGCGCCGGCGGCTACCTGGTCGGCCCTGGCTCCCGCACCGACCACGGCACGTACGCCACCGCCCCGGGCACCGCCCACCTGCCCCCGGCGCCCTGCCCGCCGCCCCTCCTGCGCCTGCTCCTCCCCCCGCCCCGCACGCCCCGCGGCCCCCTCCCCCCGGACACCGAACGACACGGCCACGGCCTCATCCAGTTCGTCCTCGGCGCCCGCGAGGGCCAGCGCAACACCCGCCTGTTCTGGGCAGCCTGCCGCGCCTACGAGAACGGCATCGGCCCGGCCCTGCACGCCGCCCTCCTGGACGCGGCCCGCACCACCGGCCTCCCCGAACACGAGGCCCGCGCCACCCTCACCTCGGCAGCCCACCTGACGGGCCACCACCCGTGACCGCCCCTCGGTAAACACCCGGCAACAGCGCCCAGCACAACGGCCCCTGACCGTATCGCCTGGTCAGGGGCCGTGCGTTCAAGCGGTGGGTGTGGGATTTGAACCCACGGTGACTCGCGCCACGACGGTTTTCAAGACCGTTCCCTTAGGCCGCTCGGGCAACCCACCTTCGCGCCCGCCCACCAGGGGCGGAGCGGGTACAGCGTACCGGCCTCGCGCGTTTCGCGGACGCCGTGGGGCGGGAAGCGGGCGATGGCTCGTCGCCGTCAGCCGGCGCTGTCGCCGACGCGGGAGCCGAGGACGACCTCGGTCGTGTGCTCCTTGCCGTCGCGCTTGTAGGTGACCTTCACCTTGTCGCCGGGCTTGTGGGTCCAGATCTCGCCGATGAGGGTGGGGCCGGAGTCGACCACCGTGTCGTCGAGCTCGGTGATGACGTCGCCGGGCTTGAGGCCGGCCTTGTCTGCGGGGCCGCCCGCCTCCACCGCGGCGGAGCCGCTCACGCCCTGGTCCGTGATCTTCGCGCCGCTCGCACCCTCCACCAGGGAGACCGACGCGCCGATCTTGGCGTAGACCGGCTTACCGGTCTTGATCAGCTGCTGGGCGACGTACTTGGCCTGGTTGATGGGGATGGCGAAGCCCAGGCCGATCGAACCGGACTGGCCGGAACCGCCCATACCGCCGCCGCTGCCGGAGGACTGGATCGCGGAGTTGATGCCGATCACCGCGCCGCGCGCGTCGAGCAGCGGACCGCCGGAGTTGCCCGGGTTGATGGAGGCGTCCGTCTGCAGGGCGCTCATGTAGGACGCCTTGCTGTCGCTGCTGCCGTCACTGGAGGCGACCGGGCGGTTCTTGGCACTGATGATGCCCGTCGTCACCGTGTTCGACAGGCCGAAGGGGGCGCCGATGGCGATCGTCTCGTCGCCCACGGCCACCTTGTCGGAGTCGCCGAGCGCGAGCGGCTTGAGGTCGGAGGGGGCGTTCTTGAGCTTGATCACCGCGACGTCGTACCCCTGGGCGTGGCCGACGATCTCGGCGTCGTACTTCCTGCCGTCGGGGAAGGTCGCGGTGAGCTTGCCACCGTCGACGGCGTCCGCCACAACGTGGTTGTTGGTGACGATGTGGCCCTGGGTGTCGAACACGAATCCGGTGCCGGTGCCGCCCTGGCCGTTGGTGCTCTCGGCCTCGATGGTGACGGTGCTCGGCAGCGCCTTGGCGGCCACGCCCGCGATCGAGTTCGGGTCGCGCTTGACCTGGGAGGCGCCGGAGTCGGAGGCGGCGACCGTGGTGGAACCGCCGTCGCCGTTCTTGGCGAGGGTGTATCCGAGGCCGCCGCCCAGGCCGCCGGCGACCAGCGCGGCCACCAGGACAGCGGCGATCAGGCCGCCGCGCCGGCCGCGGGGCTTGGGCGCGGGCTGCTGGTACGTCGCGCCCCAGCCGGCCCCTGAGCCGGTGCCCGCACCCGCGCCGCCGTCCGCGTAGGCGGGCACGGCGGGGGGCTGGGGCGGCGGCCAGGAACCGTCGACGGGCGCGCCGCCGGGGCCGCCCTGCGGGGCCTGCGGGTGCTGGAAACCGGACGAGGCGTACGGCTGTGCGGGCGGGGCGCCCGTATCACCGGGCGTTCCAGGCTGCGGGCCCGCGGGGGCGGGCGCCTGCCCCGCGGATGCGCCCTCCTGCTGCGGGGCGCCCGGGACGTGCGGGGGCGTACTGGGCGGTGGGGGGGTGGGTGCACCGCCCTGGGGAGCGGGCGGCTGCGGGGAAGCTGCGGGGGTCTCCACCGGCACGGGAGGTGCGGACGGGGCCGGGGGTACCTCGGTGCCCTCGTTCTCGGTGCTCACAGCTCTTCTCCTCGATCCACGGCTGTTGTAGTCGGTCGCACTCGGTCACGCTCGTCCAGGCTGCCGACGACCCGGCGTGCTCCAGCTGTGCATGCGCATCTGTATGTCGTCAGCTTTTCCCACGAGCCGTCAGAGCACCATAAGCCGTGGCTGTGGGTACGACAGGATTCTTTATATGGGTCATCTCTCTTTAAACGGACACATTAGCGACACTCGTCCGCCGCCATGCCACCCCGCGGCGGTGGCACCATGACGCGGTGACCCACGCACGGCAGCATCACATCCAGGTCGTCGCACACCGCGGAGCCTCCGAGGCCGCACCGGAGCACACCCTCGCCGCCTACCGGACGGCCATCGAGGACGGCGCGGACGCCCTCGAGTGCGACGTACGCCTGACCGCGGACGGCCACCTCGTGTGCGTGCACGACCGCCGCGTCAACCGTACGTCCAACGGCCGCGGCGCGGTGTCCGCCCTGGAACTCGCCGACCTCGCCGCGCTGGACTTCGGCACCTGGCGCTCCCGCGCCTCCTGGCGGGGCCGCGACGAGGAGCCCGACTGGGTCGTCCGGCCCGAGGACCCCGAGGACACCTCCGTCCTCACCCTGGAGCGCCTGCTGGAACTCGTCGCCGACGCGGGCCGGCGGGTGGAGCTGGCCATCGAGACGAAACATCCCACGCGGTGGGCCGGTCAGGTCGAGGAGCGGCTGCTCGCCCTGCTGAAGCGGTTCGGCCTGGACGCCCCCGCCTCCCCCGCCGAGTCGCCGGTGCGCGTGATGAGCTTCTCGGCACGCTCCCTGCACCGGGTACGGGCGGCCTCCCCGATGCTGCCCACGGTCTACCTGATGCAGTTCGTCTCCCCGCGGCTGCGGGACGGGCGGCTCCCCGCGGGCGTCCGGATCGCGGGCCCGTCGATGCGCATCGTGCGCAGCCATCCGGCCTATGTCGAACGGCTGAAAAGAGTCGGTCACCAGGTGCACGTGTGGACGGTGAACGAGCCCGAGGACGTCGCCCTCTGCGTGGATCTGGGCGTCGACGCCATCATCACCAACCGCCCGGGGGCGGTTCTGCGGCAGCTCGGCCGCTGAGGGCCACCGCGCCGGTACGGGGCCCTGTCCGGGCGCGAGCGTCCGCAGCCGATCCGGGCTCCGGCGCGGGGCGGACCCCGGCCTTCGGTTCCGGCTGCGCGTCGCGCGTCCGGCTCCCGCCGTGTCTCGGGCTCCCGTCCCCGGCCCCGACTCCCGCCGCGGCTCGACTCCGGCGACACCGTCGAAATTCGGCCATGCCGTCACAGGGAGTGCTCCGGCGCGTCCGGCGCGTGTTCGATCGTTGCGAATGCGTCTCCGGGCGGCGAATGGCCGGTTTCCGGTTCAGGCCAATGGGGCATCCACACCGTGGCGTGGGGCGAAGGAGGTCTCGGGGGTGGCGTTTGTGGTGGCACAGGAGGTGCCCACGTCGTCGTGCATGGCCGTACCCCATGGCCCTGCGGGCGTGGGGGAAGCAAGGCACCGGATGCGCGTGCAACTGCGCGGCGGTGGCGTGGCGGAATCGGTCATCGACGATGCCGTTCTGATCCTTTCCGAACTTTTGAGCAATGCCTGCAAGCACGGGCGACCACTCGACGGCGCCCTGTCCGGCGACGGTGATGTGCGGGCCGCCTGGCGCGTCGACGCGGGCGGCCGGCTGGTGGTCGAGGTGACGGACGGCGGCGGCCCGACCCGCCCGGCCCCCGCCACCCCGTCCGTCACCGCGCACGGCGGCCGGGGGCTGAACATCATCTCTGCGCTCAGCGACGACTGGGGCGTGCGGGACGACGTACGTGGCGAGGTCACCGTGTGGGTGGTCGTCCACGACGATGTGTACGACCCGGACGCCGGTCACCGCCGCGACGACTTCGCCACGCGCGTCGGCGCACCGGCGGTGGCGGCCCTGCCCGAACTGGACTTCGCGGACGCCTTCGACGACCTGGACTGACGCGCGCGGGACGAGCCAGGCCAGGCAGCCGGGCACCAGGCGGACGGGCAGGCAGGCAGGCAGGCAGGCAGGCAGCGGAGGAAAGTCCCCCTGCCCGGCAGCCGGCCCGGCCCGTTCGCCCGCGCCGACGGCCGGTTCGCCTACGCGTACGGTGCGGGCCAGGGGCCGCCCAGGGACACGCCCGTCTCCGGTGCGCACGGTCGCGCCCCCTCGCCGAGCACAGCCCCGCGTCGTCCACAACGCCCTTCCCGTCCACAGCTTCCCGTCGTCGAGGGTGTGAACGACTAGGCTCGCGCCCGTACAAGACGAGCCGTAACCGGGAGACACCCAGATGGCCAAGAAGCGACCCCAGACGAAGGCCAAGCGCCCGCAGCTCACGGACGGAGAGATCCCGGTGGTCGGCGCCCGCGAGCCGTGTCCCTGCGGCAGCGGCCGGCGCTACAAGGCCTGCCACGGCCGGACCGCCGCCCACGCGGCGACCGAGCTGGTGCAGCGGCCGTTCGAGGGCCTGCCCGGCGAGTGCGACTGGGTCGCGCTGCGCGAGCTGGTCCCCGCCGCCACGGCGGAGCTGACGCTCAAGGACGGCCTGCCCGAGGGCGTGCCGTCGGTCCGGCTCGCCACCGTCCTGCCGATGGCCTGGCCCGCGCTGCGCCGCGACGACGGCTCGGTGCTCATCGGCCTGCAGAACGACACGGCCTCCGGCGACATCAGCCGCGACCTCGCCGACACCCTCCGGCGCGCCCTGGCGGCCGAGCCCGGCAACCCGGTGCAGGGCCGTCGCGCCCCGGCCGACGGGCCCCGCCTGCAGGACCTGCTCGACCTGGAGGCCCCCTTCGAGCCGGTGGTGCACGAGGGCTTCGAGTTCTGGGTCCCGGACGCGGAGAACGCGACGGCGGAGGTCACCGCCTCCCTGGAGCGGGCCAACGCCGCGGCCATCCCGACCGTGCGCCTGCAGGGCGTCGACGCGGCGTACTGGTGCCGGACCCCGGAGAAGAACCACCTGCGCTGGGTCATGCCGCACCCGGAGGAGCACCTTCTGGACGCTCTCGCGCGGCTGCACGCGGCGGGCACCTCCAGCCTCGGCGAAGGCACCCGCCTGGTCGGTTCCTTCCGCGCCCACGGCCTGACGGTGCCCGTCTGGGACCTGCCCAGCGAGTTCGGCGCCCAGGACGCGGAGAAGCCGGCCGCCGAGTTCGCCGAACGGCTGGCCGCGGCGCTGAGGAGCGACGCGCCGCTGACCACCGAGGAGCGCCGTGCCCGAGGCGGCCTGACCAACCGGCAGGTCACCCTCAGCTGAGCAGCGGGGCGAGGGCCGTGCTGACCGACCGGTCAGCCGGATCCCCACGCGCGGAACAGGCGGCTCCAATTCCAACTCCCCGTCCGCGCAGGCGAGTCGGCGTGACCGGAAAGACGGCCCCCGAGGTGACTGGAAAGCCGGGATCGAATTTGCGAACCGCCGATCTCTTGTTACCGTTCCCGTAGCCCGGTTGCTGGTGCATCCCCCGTCGCCAGCAACCGGGTCTTTCCATGTGCGCCGCCGTTCACCGACCGCAGTCGGCTGTCAACTCCCCGTTCCGGCAGGCGAGTTGCTCCCCGCGCGCAGCAGCAGCGTCCCGTCGCCGGCACGCCCCGCGGCTCCCCCGGGGCCCGTACGCCCCGCGAACTCGGCGACGGCCGTGTAGGCGCTCGGCGCGCCGCTGGTACGCTCCCGCGGCGTCTCGCACGTCTCCGGCTCGTCGTCGCCGTCCAGGGCGCAGTGAGTGCGCACGGTGCGATCGCCCGGGCCCATGAGGGTCAGGTCGGCGTCCAGGGACTCGCCGGTCGCGTTGCGGTAGTAGGTGCGCGCCCAGGTGTCGGCACCCTGGGTGAGCACACAGGTCTGCGCCTCGACACCGCCGGGCGAGGAGACCTCGACGCCGCAGTGGGCGGCGGTCGCCAGCCCCAGGCCCAGCAACAACGGGGTGCGGGAGGGCGCGGCGGACGGCACCTTGCCGTCGCCCCTCGGCTGGGGGCGCGCGGCGGACGGCGTGCCGGCACCGCCCCGGTCGCCCACCTGCCCCGCGGACGCCACGGTCAGCGGTAGGGCGACCGCACAGGCCGCGACACCCATGAGGGCGAACAGCCGCATCCGCCGGGGATCGACCCGACCCGTCCGCGCGGGCCCGCCCACGCGATCGCACACCCAGCCGGTTTCCCGGCCGTCTCCGTGTCCGCTCGCGCGCCCGCCCCGGTACCCGGGGTCGCGTCCATCCGGGCGCCCGACGTCGCGTTCGCCCGGGCGCTCCCCGGGGCGTTCGCTCGGGTGTCCGCTTCCGTGTCCCTGGGGATGGTGCAGCATAAAGGGAAGATAACGACCAGAACGGACGCTTGTTCTCGGCGCGCCCGATGCCCTCAGAACTCGGGCGCGCTCACACCCTTACGAGTGAGGGCGTCCACCGCCGCGTCCACGACGGCCTCGACGTCGGGCACCCAGGGCGAGGCGGAGCCGGGCAGCGGGGCGCGCTCCCAGCGGATCGGCCCGGCGCCCGTCCGCGAGGGCGGCAGGGCGAGGTAGCCGCCCTCGCCGTGGAAGCGGAGCGAGCCGGGCACGAAGTCCTTGGCGTAGAGGAGTTCGCCGAGCTGCTCCATGGAGTACGGCCTGACGAGGATCGACCAGCGCGTCGGCGAGGCGACGACCGGGCCGAGCCGCATCCCGGCGCGGTCGAGCGCGCGCAAGGCGCGGGCCGCGCCGAGGGCCGGCAGGCTCACCGCGCAGGGCGCCGTGCCGCCGGTGGCCAGGACGATGGGGGCGGCGGGCCGGTTGGTCCACCACCAGCGCACCATCCGGGCATCGGTGGTGGCCGCGAGGAGGCCTGGGTCGAAGGGGTGTGCGCCGGGGACCGTGCACTCCGGGTCGGGGCAGCCGCAGCGGTCGGGCCGCCTCGGGTCCCGTGCCACGCCGGGGAGCACCGGCCACTGCCACTGGGCGGCGAAGGTCAGGGCCGCGTCGATCGGCTCGTGCCTCCCGTCGCTGCGCCGGGACAGGAGCCTGCGTCGCCTTCCGGGGATCTCGCGCATGAGCGCTCGTTCCTTTCCGTTGCACCGCTGGCAACACCGTGGGCCACATCACACCATGTGTCGATCACTTCACTGGGCGTACCTGTTGGCGCATCACACCCCTGCTTTCAGCACGGGGAACCCCTTCGGGCCGGGCACCTGCCGCTTCCGCGGCGGCCCTGCCCCTGCGCGTCCACCAGGAGCACGGGCATGGCGCGGGGTGGCGGAGCATGGCGTTTTGCCGTCGCGCGTTCTGCTCTCCGCCGCCGTCACGCGAGGATGGGGCACGGCCGTCGGTGGATAGGACGCCCGGTTCCGTCACCAGGTTCCGGGCAGTTCCGAACCACCCCTGGTCTTCTCCGAGTACGTACCCATCACGACCGCTGTGACGCTCTGTGGAACGAAACCAGTCGACCGCAATAGGCCGTTACCCGAGGCAGTTTCAAGCCAACTTCGTTGATGCGCAAGAGTTCAGGAGCAAGACCACCGCAGGCTCTCTGACACCAGGAATCCCGGCAGGACAATGCTGGACATCCCCTCACGAGTGCGTGTACATGTGGAGACACTGCCGGCGGCGCAGAATGACATGGGGGTTTGCGATGCTTTTGAGCAGTACGCACCGGTCGGAAAGCCGGACACCATGAACGCCCCTCACCCTCAGAAAGTGGCTGGAATCGATTCAACGGTTCCCGCACCCGCACACACTGTCGCGCCAGCCCCCGCAGCCTCGGACGCCTCCCCCGCCGCCGCCCCGCACAGCGCGCACTCCCCGCACACCGCCCACCCCCCGGGCGCCCTCCTCCAGGACCGGCTCGCGGGCTGGGTCTCCGACCTCACGACCCTGCACGAGCTGACCGAGCGGCTGGCCCGCACCGGCCGGCTCGACACCGCCCTGGGGGAACTGCTGCACGCCGGAGCGGCCCTGGTGGGCGCCCGGCGCGGGCTCGTCGTCCTGGAACCGGACGACGGACTGGGGCCCGACACCACCCTCGGCCTCGGCCTCGCCCGCTCCGACCTCGGCCACATCGAGACCGTCCCGCGCCACGCGATGCCCTACGGCGCCCTCCTGGACACGGCGGCCGGGCTGCCCGGCGGCGACGGCGAGATCGTGCGCCCCGACCTGTTCGCCGAGGAGAGCCTCGACCCCCGCCACCGCGAGGTGGCCGCCCGGCTCGGCTACGCCGCCGGTTACGCGCTGCCCCTGACCACCGAGGCCGCCGGCCGGCTCGGCGCCGCCCTGTGGCTCTACGACGAGCCCGCCGAACCGACCGACCGCCAGCGCCACCTGGCCGGCCTCTACGTCCGCTTCGCCACCGAGCACCTCGCACGTCTGATCGACTGCGAGCGCACGCGCGCGGCCATGGCCACGATGTACGAGGAGCTGCTGCCGTCCCGGCTGCCACGGGTGCCCGGCATCCAGCTCGCCGCCCGGCACCGCACCGGTCCGCGCGGCGGCGGCGACTGGTACGACGCGCTGCCCCTGCCCGACGCCGCGCTCGGCCTCGCGGTCGGCTCCGTCACCGGCTCGGGCCCCGGCGCAATCGCCGCGACGGGCCGGCTGCGCGCCTCCCTGCGGGCGTACGCCGTGATGGAGGGCGAGGACCCCGTCGCCGTCCTGTCCGACCTGGAACTGCTCCTGCGGCTGACCGAGCCCGCCCGCTCGGCCACCGCCCTGTTCGCCTACTGCGAGCCCGCGCTGCGCCGGATCACCGTGGCGGGCGCGGGGCACTGCCCGCCGCTGCTGGTCGGCGAGCGGCGCACCGAGTACGCGGAGACGACCGTGTCGGCGCCGCTGGGCATGCTCGCCTGCTGGGAGGCGCCCAGCGTGGAGTTCCAGGTCACAGCAGGCGAAACGGTGCTGCTCTACACCGACGGGCTGCTGCACCGCACCGGCGACCCCGTCGACCGTGCCTTCGCACGGCTGCACGCCGCCGCGGCGGGCGTCCCGCGCGCGATGCGCCACGACCCGGACGCCGTGGCCGACCACGTGCTGCGCACCGTCCTGCCCGACGGCCTGGACGTGACCGACGGCACGGAGGACGTGGTGCTGGTGGCGGCCCGCTTCGAGTAGCCCGCAGGGCACGCCGTCCGGTGGCGGTGTCCGCATCTTGCCGACGCGCAGCCGGTGACGGCCCCGGCCCGTGACGACACGTCCGGTGGGCGGTACGCCCGCGACGGCGCGCCCAGGGCGGCGCGCACGGTGACGCGTCGCCGGTGGCGTGCTCCCGGTAACAGGTGCGCGCCCCTCGGGGCCCTTCCGTACGACCGTACGATGGGGGGTGGTCCAGTGCCGTATCGAGGAGGAAGACCGTGGCGGACGAGCTCAACCCGGAGACCCCGGAGACCGAGGGCGAAGAGCCGATCAAGCAGCGCAAGAACGGCCTGTACCCGGGCGTGTCCGACGAGCTCGCCGAGAACATGAAGTCCGGCTGGGCCGACACCGAGCTGCGCGACCTGGAGCCGGTCGGACAGGCCGCCCACACCGCCCGCCGCCGCGCCGCCCTGTCCGCGCGCTTCCCCGGTGAGCGCCTGGTGATCCCCGCGGGCAACCTGAAGACCCGCTCCAACGACACCGAGTACGCCTTCCGCTCCTCGGTGGAGTACGCCTACCTCACCGGCAACCAGACGGAGGACGGCGTCCTGGTGCTGGAGCCCACCGCGGACGGCCACCGCGGGACGCTCTACCTGCTGCCCCGCTCCGACCGGGAGAACGGCGAGTTCTGGCTCGACGGGCAGGGCGAGCTGTGGGTCGGCCGCCGCCACTCCCTGACCGAGTCCGAGGCGCTGTACGGCATCCCCGCCGCCGACGTGCGCGAGCTGGCCGGAACGCTGCGCGAGGCCACCGGCCCGGTCCGTGTGGTGCGCGGCCACGACGCCGGCATCGAGGCGGCCCTGACGGACAAGGTCACCGCCGAGCGCGACGAGGAGCTGCGCGTCTTCCTGTCCGAGGCCCGCCTGGTCAAGGACGACTTCGAGGTCGGCGAGCTGCAGAAGGCCGTGGACTCCACGGTCCGCGGCTTCGAGGACGTGGTGAAGGTCCTCGACAAGGCCGAGGCGACCAGCGAGCGCTACATCGAGGGAACGTTCTTCCTGCGCGCGCGCGTGGAGGGCAACGACGTCGGCTACGGCACCATCGCCGCCGCCGGCCCGCACGCCTGCACCCTGCACTGGGTGCGCAACGACGGCCCCGTCCGCTCCGGCGACCTGCTGCTGCTGGACGCGGGCGTGGAGACCCACACCCTGTACACCGCGGACGTCACCCGCACGCTGCCGGTGAGCGGCACGTACAGCGAGATCCAGAAGAAGGTCTACGACGCCGTGTACGAGGCCCAGGAGGCCGGCATCGCGGCGGTGAAGCCGGGCGCCAAGTACCGCGACTTCCACGACGCCGCGCAGCGCGTGCTGGCCGAGAAGCTCGTCGAGTGGGGCCTGGCCGAGGGCCCGGTCGAGCGGGTCCTGGAGCTGGGCCTGCAGCGCCGCTGGACCCTGCACGGCACCGGTCACATGCTCGGCATGGACGTCCACGACTGCGCCGCCGCGCGCACCGAGACGTACGTCGACGGCACGCTGGAGCCGGGCATGGTCCTCACCGTCGAGCCGGGGCTGTACTTCCAGGCCGACGACCTGACGGTTCCCGAGGAGTACCGCGGCATCGGCGTCCGCATCGAGGACGACATCCTCGTCACCGAGGACGGCAACCGGAACCTGTCCGCCGCGCTGCCGCGCCGCTCGGGCGAGGTCGAGGCGTGGATGGCGGCCCTGAAGGGCTGATCGACGGACGGCGGCCGGGCACCCGAGCGGTGCCCGGCCGTACACATGCCCAGGGGGAGGGGTTTCGTGGACATCGGGGACGACAGGGATATTCGGGACTTCCGGGATTTCCGGGACGCGAACGGCTTCTGGTCCGCGGTCGGAGTGGACCTGCATCTGGAACCGGACGCGGCGGCGGGCCGCCGGGCGGGACTGGAGAAGGCGCTCAGGAACGCCGTGCGGGACGGGCGGCTGACCCCCGGGAGCCGGCTGCCGGCGACCCGGCGGCTGGCGTCCGAGCTGGGCGTCTCCCGAGGCACCGCGAAAGCGGCGTACGACCAGCTGGTCGCCGAGGGGTACCTGACGGCACGCCAGGGCTCCGGCACCCGCGTCGCCGCCCTGCCCGCCGTGGACACGGAGGAGCCCGGAGCGGCGGCCCGCGCCCGTGCGCCCCGTCTGGACCTGCGGCCCGGCAGCCCGGACGTGGGCGCGTTCCCGGCGGCGGCCTGGCTGCGGGCGCTGCGCCGCGCCATCGCGACGGCGCCCTCCCTGGCGTACGACTACGGCGACCCGCGGGGCCGGATCGAACTGCGCACCGCCCTGTCGGGCTACCTGGGGCGGGCCCGCGGGGTGATCGCGCCGCCGGAGCGGATCGTGATCACCGCCGGATACGTCCAGGGACTGGCCCTGCTGACGCGCGTGCTGGACGGCGCCTCGGTCGCCATGGAGGACCCCGGGCTGCCCTTCCACCGGGACGTGGTGCGGCACAACGGCGGCACTGTGGCGCCGGTCCGGGTCGACGAGCGGGGGGTGCGCGCGCAGGACCTGGACGAGCACGGCGCCGTCGTCGTCACCCCCGCGCACCAGTACCCGACCGGGGTGACCCTGCACCCCGAGCGGCGGCGGGCGCTGACCGACTGGGCACGCGCGCGTGGTGCCCTGATCGTCGAGGACGACTACGACGGCGAGTTCCGCTACGACCGCCAGCCCGTCGGCGCGCTCCAGGGCATGGCGCCGGGCCAGGTCGCCTACCTCGGCACCGCCTCCAAGACCCTCGGCCCGGCGCTGCGGCTGGGCTGGATGGTCCTTCCGCCGCACCTGGTCGACGCGGTGGCCGACGCCAAGCTGCACAGCGACCACCACACCGAGACCATCGGGCAGCTGGCGCTCGCCGAGCTGATCGACAGCCACGCCTACGACCGGCACGTGCGCGCGTGCCGGCTGCGCTACCGGCGCCGCCGGGACCAGCTCCTGGACCGGCTGGGGCCGCGCCGCTCCGTGCGCGGCATCGCCGCCGGGCTGCACGCCCTGGTCGACGTCGCGGACGAGGACGCGGTGCTGGCCCGCGCGGAGGCGGAGGGGCTCGCCCTCGGCCGCCTGGGCGAGCACTGGCACACCCCCGGCGCGGGACGGCCGCAGGGGCTCGTCGTCGGTTACGGGACGCCGAGGGAGCGGACGTACCCCGAGGCGTTGGACGTGCTGGCGAAGGTCCTGGACGGCGCGTGAGGGAGGCGTACGTGAGGGAGGCGTGGCCGCACGGGGCCCGGGCCGATGCGGCCGGGAGGCCCGCCGGGCCGGTGTGACCGGTGTGACCGGAAGGCGCCCCGGGCCGGTGTGACCGGAGGGCCCGGTGCCGCGCCTAGACCGCCGCCAGGGGTGCGTCCTCGCGCCACTTGAGGATCTTGTCGAAGCTCACCACCGCACCGCCCCGGCCCGGCTTGTTGCCGATGTGGACGTGGTCGGCGAGTTCCCGGATGAGGCACAGGCCCCGGCCGTGCTCGGCCTCCGCGGGCGGGACGCGCGGCGGCACCCGGAGCCCGCCCGCCGGGAAGCCGGGACCCGTGTCGGCCACCTCGATGCGGCACGTCTCCCCGTCGAGGTAGGCCGTCACGCGGTAGGCCTCGCAGGTGGCGCCCCCGCCGTGCTCGACGGCGTTCGCGCAGGCCTCGCTCAGGGCGACGGACAGGTCGTAGGAGACGTCGGGGTCCACGCCCGCGGTCTCCATCGTGCCGAGCAGGAGCCGGCGGGCGAGCGGCACGCTCGCGGCGTCACGCCGCAGATGGAGTGACCACCAGATGCTCATGCTCCAGCCTCCCGGCCGCGGCTCGACATACCGTTACGTATTGCCCCGTGTGCCCGCACGTAAGCACCGAGTTGACGCGAGAGCGCCCGATCGGCGGATGTGGCGGGCACGGAATCGGTGTATGCGTGGGACCATCTGCCACAGAAAGTGACCTATACGGAGGTACCGCACCTTGTGGACCTGCCGTACGGACCGCCGGTGCCCAGTGGGATGATGAGCGCGCCATGACTGCCCCCCACTCGCGCACGGCACCCGCCGGGCGCGGTCTCAGGCTGCTGCGGGCCGCGGTGTTCGCCGCGGTCTGCGTCGTGCTGGCCGCTGCCGGTCACACGATGGGCTCGTGCGCCACGGTCCCGCTGTGGACGCTGGGCGCCGGCTTCCTCGGGGCACTCCTGGTCGTCGTCCCCCTGGCCGGGCGCGCCCGGTCGCTGCCGGGCATCGCGGCGCTGCTCGCGCTCGGGCAGACCGTGCTGCACGCCCTGTTCGGGCTGGGGCAGCACGGAGCGGCGGGCATGGCGTCCGGCGGGATGTCCATGGGCCCGATGGGCTCGATGAGTTCGATGGGCCCGTTCGCCTCGTCCGCGCCGACGGTGCCGGCGGGCTCACTCGCGCACGCCGGGCACGCGCTGTCCGACGCCGCGCTGGTGGAGCGGGCCACGCGGTACATCTGCGGCACGACGACCGCCGCGATCACTCCGGCCCGGGCCTACCGGATCCTCGTCGACGCCCACCTCTACCCCCGCTCCGCCCCCGACCCCTCCGCCGCACCGCACCCCACGGGCGCCCTGCGGGCCCTCGGTCCTGCCGCCTCGCTGCTGCCGTCCCTGCCCATGCTGCTCGGTCACGTGCTCGCCGCGCTCGCCGCGGGCTGGCTGCTGCGCCGCGGTGACCTCGCGCTGCTGCGCCTCATCGCACTGTCGGCGCACGGAGTCGCCGAGGGCACGCTCGTACGATCGCTGCGCGCGGCGCTCGCCCTGGCGTGCGCCCTGTGCGCCGGGCTGCCCACGGCGCCGCGGACGGGCCCGCGCCCCGCGCGCGCCGCCGACTCCGTGCTGCGCCCGCCGGCCACCACGGCGCTCCAGCACACGGTGATCCGCCGCGGCCCGCCCGCCGCCTTCGCCCTCGCTGCCTGACACGACGCGCCCAGCGCTCCACCGGACCCGGCCGACCGGGTTCCGCGGGGGGAGTGGCCGCCGTCGTGCGGCACACGCGCGTGCCCTTCTCCCCGGTGTCCCGCACCGGCGGACACCCCGGCGCACGCGCCCCTCCCGACCACCGGAACTCTCCGGAACCCACCGGAACCCACTCGAAGTGGAGTGCTCTTCGTGATGAAGGCCATCAGCCGCAAGACCTCTCGTCTCGCCACCGTCGGCGCCCTCGCGGGCACGGCCGTCCTCGCCGTCTCCGTCCCCGCGTTCGCGCACGTCACCGTGCAACCGGAGGGCGCGGCGGCCAAGGGCGGCTACGCCGTCGTCGACTTCAAGGTGCCCAACGAGCGCGACAACGCCTCCACCACCAAGCTGGAGGTCAACTTCCCGACCGACCACCCGCTGGCCTCGGTGATGCCGGAACCGATCGACGGATGGAAGATCGCCGTCACCAAGTCCAAGCTGGCCAAGCCGCTGGAGATGCACGGCGAGAAGATCTCCGAGGCCGTCACCAAGGTCACCTGGACCGCCGACGGCAAGGGCGTCCAGCCGGGCTACTTCCAGAAGTTCCCGGTCTCCGTCGGCGCACTTCCCGAGGACGCCGACCAGCTCGTCTTCAAGGCCCTGCAGACGTACTCGAACAATGAGGTCGTCCGCTGGATCGAGGTCCCGCAGAAGGGCCAGGCCGAGCCCGACAACCCGGCGCCCACGCTGCAGCTGACCGCAGCGGACGACGCCCACCAGGCGGCCGCCCAGGGCACCTCGACCGGCTCGAAGGCCGCCGCGAGCACCACCACCGCCTCCGCCGAGAGCGGCAACGACACCACCGCCCGCGTCCTCGGCATCGTGGGCATCGTCATCGGCGCGGCCGGCGTGGCATACGGCGTCTTCGCCGGACGCCGGCGCACCACCGCCGCCTGATCCTGCACGTCCGCGCCGCGCACCGGGGTCCAACCCCTGCCCGTACGGCCCCGTACGACCGCAGAGGCGTACGACCCCGGTGCGCGCCGGAGCTCTCACATCTGGGACATTTCTCTATGCGCAAGAAGACGTTCGCCGCGGCCGCACTGCTCGCCGCCGCGACGATGACCCTCTCCGCCTGCGGCAGCGGCGCGGACAGTGCCAAGCCCGCCACCGTCGTCGCCGAGGAGACCTCGCAGAAGCCCTCGACGGTCCTCGACCAGCCGTTCGAGAAGCCCGACCTGGTGCTCACCGACACTCACGGCAAGAAGTACGACCTCCGCAAGGAGACCGCGGGCCGGCCCACGCTGCTCTACTTCGGATACACCCACTGCCCCGACGTCTGCCCGCTGACGATGAACAACCTCGCCGTCGCCAAGAAAGCCCTGCCCAAGGCGGAGCAGGACAAGCTGCGGGTCGTCTTCGTCACCACCGACCCCGGCCGCGACACCCCCGCCGAACTCGGCAAGTGGCTCAACGGCATAGACCCCCAGTTCGTCGGACTGACCGGCGACTTCGCCACCATCCAGGCGGGAGCACGCAGCGTCGGCATCGCCATCGAACCGACGAAGAAGGACAAGAACGGCAAGCTCGTGTCCGTGCACGGCACCCAGGTGGTCGCCTTCTCCCCCAAGAACGACAGCGGTTACGTGGTCTACGACGAGGACGCCGACGTCGGCGACTACACCAAGGACCTGCCCAAGCTCATGAAGGGACAGAACCCGTGAGGCGCCGCACCACGGCGACCGCCCTGACCGCGGCGGCCCTGGCCGGCACGGTGCTGCTGAGCGGGTGCGGCGGATCGGCCTCCGGCGCGCAGTCCGACGGGAAGGCCGAACTGGCGGTGACCAACGCCTACATGCCCCAGCCGGTCTCCGACTCCATGGCGGCCGGATTCCTGACCATCGTCAACAAGGGCGACGCCGACGACAAGCTGACCTCGGTCACCAGCGACGCCGCCGGTTCCGTCACCGCGCACCAGACGGTCGGCGGGACGATGCGGGAGGCCGGCGCCCTCACCGTGCCCGCCCACGGACAGCTCGTGTTCAAGAGCGGCGGCAACCACCTGATGTTCGACATGCTCAAGCACAAACCCCGCCAGGGCCAGACGGTCCCCGTCGAACTGCACTTCGCCAAGTCCGGCGACCTCCGGGTCGAGATACCGGTGAAGTCGGCCACGTACAACCCCGAGACCGGACACTGAGGGAAGGACCACCGTGCCGCGGACCATCGCCCCCCGCCTCCGGAACCTGGTGCTGCTGCTCCTGGCCGTCACCGGCGCGCTCCTGGCCGGCGCCGCACCGGCCTCCGCGCACGCCGCGGTGACCGGCAGCGCCCCCCAGCAGGGGGCGGTGGTCGCCACGGCACCCGCCCGGGTCTCCCTGACCTTCTCCGAGAAGGTCGCCATGAACGACGACTCAGTGCGCGTGCTCGACCCCGGCGGCAAACGGGTCGACACCGGCAAACCGACCAACACCAGCGGCACCACGTACACCGTCGGGCTCCGCGGCGGCCTGGCCAAGGGCACGTACACCGTCACCTACCAGGTGATCTCCGCCGACAGCCACCCGGTCGGCGGCGCCTACACCTTCTCGATCGGAGCGCCCTCCAAGACGTCCGTCGTGGCCGGCGGCCAGGACGTGGGCGGCGGCCTCGTCGGCTGGCTGTACGGCCTCGGACGGTACGTCTCCTACGCCGGCTTCATCGTCCTGGCCGGCGGCGCCGCCTTCGTCCTGGCCTGCTGGCAGCGCGGAGCGGGCGTACGGGCCCTGCAACGGCTCGTCGTCTCCGGCTGGGTGGCGCTCACCGCGGCGACCCTGGCACTGCTGCTCCTGCGCGGCTCCTACACCACTTCCGGGAAGGCCGGGGACATCGTCGACCTGGACCTGCTGGGCCAGGTGCTCCAGACCAAGACGGGCGCGGCCCTCGTCTCCCGGCTGCTGCTGCTCGCGGCGGCGGCGCTCTTCGTCGCGGTGCTCTTCGGGGCGTACGAGAAGCGGGAGGACGAGGAGAAACGGGACCTGACGTTCGGGCTGGCGATCGGCGGCGTCGTGGTCGCCGCCGGGCTCGCGGCGAGCTGGGCGCTGGCCGAGCACGCCTCGGTCGGCCTCCAGCCGGGCATCGCGATGCCCGTCGACGTCGTCCACCTGCTCGCCGTGGCCGCCTGGCTCGGCGGACTCGTCGCTCTCCTGGTCGCGCTCTACCGCGCCCCGGCGGACACCCCCGTCGAGGCCTCGGCCGTACGCCGCTTCTCCCGCGTCGCCTTCGGCTCCGTGGCAGCCCTGGTGGCCACCGGCGTCTACCAGTCCTGGCGTCAGGTCGGCTCGTGGTCGGCGCTGACCGGCACCCGCTACGGGCAACTGCTCCTGATCAAGGTCGGCCTCGTCGTGCTGATGGTCGCAGTCGCGGGAATCTCGCGGCGCTGGACCGGCCGGCTCGCGGACACGGTGACCGCCAAGGCCGCCACCAGATCCGGCACCATGACCGCCACCGAGGACCGCACGAAAGAACGCGACAGGCACCGGACCCAGGAACCCGCACGCAAGGAACCCGTGGCCGCGGGCAAGGGCGGCGCCGACGGGAAGAACCCGGCCGGGGGCGACTCCCGGCGGGCCGCCCAACTGGCCAGGCAGCGGGCCGCCGTGGACGCCGCACGGCAGAAGCGGCAGCGCGACGCCGACCCGAACCGGTTCGGGCTGCGCCGCTCCGTGATGGCGGAGGCGGGCGTCGCCGTCGTCCTGCTCGCCGTCACCACCGTGCTGACGCAGACCGAACCCGGCCGCACGCAGGAGGAGGCCAAGGCCGCCACGACCTCCTCCTCATCCTCCCCTTCTTCCTCGTCCGCGGCAGAGGCGGTCACCCTCGACATGCCCTTCGACACCGGCGGCCAGGCCGGCAAGGGCGTCGTACGGCTCGACCTCGACCCCGCACGCGTGGGCGGCAACGAGATGCACCTCTACGTACAGCGGCCCGACGGCAAGGCGTTCGACGTGCCCGAGATCAAGACCGCCTTCACCCTGACCGCCCGGAAGATCGGCCCGCTGTCGGTCACCCCCGAGCACATCACCACCGGTCACTGGGCCGCGAGCGGCGTACAGATCCCCATGGCGGGTTCCTGGAAGGTCGCCGTGACGGTACGGACCTCCGACATCGACCAGGTGACCGTCTCCAAGAACGTGCAGATCGGCTGAACGACCATGACCGACCAGTCCTCCTCGAAGGCAGCCTCTTCGGCCTCCTCTCGCGCCTCCTCGCCGGCCGCCCCCTCAGCGGTGCCCGAACCCCGGCGGGCCGGCGCCCCCGCCACGGCGGGCGTCACGCGCCGACAGCTGCTCGGCACGGCCGGCGCCACCGGAATCGTCCTCGGTGCCGCGGGCGCGGCCATCGGCTACACCTCCGCGCCCGCCGGCGCCACACCGCTGACCGCCCTCGGCTCACAGCGGTCGGCGTTTCACGTGAAACATCAGCCCGGCATCACAGACGCCCTCCAGGCCTGCGGCCATCTCCTCGCCTTCGACCTGACGGCAGGCTCGGGCCGCAAGGAGGCCGCCGCGCTGCTGCGCCGGTGGTCGGACACCGCCGCGCGGCTGATGGCGGGCGAACCCGCCGCGCACAACGACACGGACGTCGCCCGGGACGCGGGACCCTCCTCGCTGACCATCACCTTCGGCTTCGGCCGTTCGTTCTTCGACCGGACGGGCCTGCACAAACAGCGCCCGGCCGCCCTCGACCCCCTGCCGGACTTCTCCTCCGACCGGCTCGACAAAGCCCGCAGCGACGGCGACCTGTGGGTACAGATCGGCGCCGACGACGCCCTGGTCGCCTTCCACGCGCTGCGCGCCGTCCAGAAGGACGCGGGAAGCGCCGCACGCGTGCGCTGGCAGATGAACGGCTTCAACCGCTCTCCGGGCGCCACCGCCCACCCCATGACGGCCCGCAACCTGATGGGCCAGGTCGACGGCACCAACAACCCGAAACCGGCCGACGCCGACTTCGACCAGCGCCTCTTCGTCCCCGCCGGGGGCGAACCGGCCTGGATGGCGAACGGCTCCTACGCCGTCGTCCGCCGCATCCGCATGCTCCTGGACGACTGGGAGAAGCTGCCCCCCACCCAGCAGGAGAACGTCATCGGCCGCCGCAAGTCCGACGGCGCACCGCTGACCGGGGGCACCGAGACGACCGCCATGGACCTGGAGAAGACCGGCGCGGACGGCACCTACGTCGTCCCGGTGAACGCACACGCCCGCATCACGCGCCCCGACCAGAACGGGGGCGCGGCCATGCTCCGCCGCCCCTTCTCCTACCACGACGGCATCGCCCCGGACGGCGCACCGGACGCGGGCCTGCTGTTCATCTGCTGGCAGGCCGACCCGCTGCGGGGCTTCGTGCCGGTGCAGCGCAAGCTGGACCGCGGCGACGCCCTGTCGCAGTTCATCCGGCACGAGGCCAGCGGCCTGTTCGCCGTGCCGGGCGGCGCGGCGAAGGGCGAGTACGTCGGACAGCGGCTGCTGGAGGGATGACATGCCGGACGGCCTCAGGGCCGGGGACGTGGCACCGCCGGGACAGACGGCGATGCCACGACAGGGCCTAGGGTGAGGGCATGTCAGCGAGTTACGCCTATCTCGGCCCCGAGGGCACCTTCACCGAAGTGGCCCTGCGTACGCTCCCCGAGGCGGCCACCCGCGAACTGGTCCCGTACGTGTCCGTGCAGTCCGCGCTGGACGCGGTCCGCAACGGCGAGGCCGAGGCGGCCTTCGTGCCGATCGAGAACTCCGTCGAGGGCGGGATCACCACGACGCTCGACGAGCTGGTCGCGGGGCGGCCGCTGGTGATCTACCGCGAGGTGCTGCTGTCGATCACCTTCGCACTGCTGGCCAGACCCGGCACCCGGCTCGCCGACATCAAGACGGTCACCGCCCACCCGGCCGCCCAGCCGCAGGTGCGCAACTGGCTGAAGACGCACCTGCCGAACGCCCTGTGGGAGTCGGCCGCCTCCAACGCCGACGGCGCCCGCCTGGTCCAGGAGGGCCGTTACGACGCCGCCTTCGCCGGTGAGTTCGCCGCCGCGCGCTACGGGCTGGAGCCCCTGGAGAGGGACATCCACGACGCGGAGAACGCGCAGACCCGGTTCGTGCTCGTCGGCCGCCCCGCGCGCCCCGCCGCCCCGAGCGGCGCGGACAAGACGTCCGTGGTGCTGTGGCAGCGCGACGACCACCCCGGCGGGCTGCGCGACCTGCTGGGCGAGTTCTCCGGGCGGGGGATCAACCTGATGCTGCTCCAGTCGCGCCCGACGGGCGCGGGCATCGGCAACTACTGCTTCTGCATCGACGCCGAGGGGCACATCACCGACCGCCGGATGGCCGAGGCCCTGATGGGTCTGAAGCGGATCTGCCTCCAGGTGCGCTTCCTCGGCTCCTATCCGCGCGCGGACGTCGGTACGGCGGACGTACGCCCCCCTCTGGCCGGGACGTCGGACGAGGACTTCGCGGCCGCTGCGGACTGGGTGGCACGCTGCCAGGACGGTCGTTCCTAGCCACCCCTTGACCGTGTGTGACCGGTCGTACCTGCAGATCTTCGTTATCCACAGAAGTTATCCACAGGTCCTCTTCTCGACCTGGGGACAAGTCGACACCGATCGGCGACTCGGTCGACAAATCGCCCTCCAGCCCTCAAGGCGGTCGATCGCCACGCAGGTCACCCTTCGTCCACTCGTTTCCTTTGGTTCATCTTTTGGGACGACCCTTTTCCACCCGAAAGTGGGTGTCGGGGTGGTTTGAGACGGGAATTCTTCCCCCGTGCGGCACTTCCGGAGTGATCAATTCCAAAGTCCACAGATGTTGCGCACAGCCTGTGGATAACTCTCCCGGAGGGGGCGGTTCCTGTGGACAACCGACCGCCCAAGTCCGGTGCCCCACAAGCAGATCCAGTCAACAGGGGGCCTGTCGGCCGCCCTCTTCCAGGGGGCCGGGTTCTCCCTTCTTGACACGATGCGCAATTCCTCCATAACGGTGGGTACGGCCGTGCGGCGGCGCGCTCCGGAATACTGGGTCGTGAGCCGGAACGCCGCACCGGTAGCCTTGGCCACGTGATTGACCTTCGTCTGCTCCGTGAGGACCCTGACCGTGCGCGCGCCTCGCAGCGCGCCCGTGGAGAGGACGTCGCGCTCGTCGACTCCCTCCTGTCTGCCGACGAGCGGCGCAGGTCGTCCGGCGTCCGCTTCGACGAGCTGCGCGCCGAGCAGAAGGCGCTGGGCAAGCTCATCCCCAAGGCCGCCGGCGACGAGAAGGCCGAGCTGCTGAAGAAGGCGAGCCAGCTCGCCGCCGACGTCAAGGCGGCCGACGCGGAACGCGACGCCGCCGACGCGGAGACCCAGGAGCTCCTGCTTCGCCTCGGCAACCTCGTCCACCCCGACGTACCCGTCGGCGGCGAGGAGGACTTCGTCACGCTGGAGACGCACGGCACGATCCGCGACTTCGCCACCGAGGGCTTCGCGCCCAAGGACCACCTGGAACTGGGCCAGCTCCTCGGCGCCATCGACGTGGAGCGCGGCGCGAAGGTGTCCGGCTCGCGCTTCTACTTCCTCACCGGTGTCGGCGCCCTGCTGGAGCTGGCGCTGGTGAACGCGGCGATCGCCCAGGCGACCGCGGCCGGCTTCACGCCGATGCTCACCCCGGCGCTGGTGCGCCCGCAGTCCATGGCGGGAACCGGCTTCCTCGGCCAGGCCGCCCAGGACGTCTATCACCTCGACAAGGACGACCTGTACCTGGTCGGCACGTCCGAGGTGCCGCTGGCGGCGTACCACATGGACGAGATCATCGACGCCGAGCGGCTGCCGCTGCGCTACGCGGGCTTCTCGCCGTGCTTCCGCCGCGAGGCCGGATCGCACGGCAAGGACACGCGTGGCATCTTCCGCGTGCACCAGTTCGACAAGGTCGAGATGTTCTCCTACGTCGCCCCCGAGGACTCGCGGGCGGAGCACCAGCGGCTGCTGGAGTGGGAGAAGCAGTGGCTGACCTCACTGGAGCTGCCGTTCCGCGTGATCGACGTCGCCTCGGCCGACCTCGGCGCCTCGGCGGCCCGCAAGTTCGACTGTGAGGCGTGGATCCCGACCCAGGGCAAATACCGCGAACTGACCTCGACGTCGGACTGCACCGAGTTCCAGTCCCGGCGCCTGTCGATCCGCGTCCGCGACGGCAAGCAGGTCAAGCCGCTCGCCACCCTCAACGGCACGCTGTGCGCCGTCCCGCGCACCATCGTCGCCCTCCTGGAGAACCACCAGCAGGCGGACGGTTCCGTGCGCGTGCCCGAGGTGCTGCGTCCCTACCTCGGCGGCCGGGAGGTCCTGGAGCCGCAGGCCAAGTGACCGCCACCGTCCCCGCGGCCGTCGGCGAGAGGTCCGGCGGCCTTCCCTACCGGCTGGTCGCGACCGACCTGGACGGGACGCTGCTGCGCTCGGACGACTCGGTCTCGCCCCGCACCCGTGAGGCTCTCGCCGCGGCGACCGCGGCGGGCGCCGCGCACATCGTCGTCACCGGCCGCGCGGTCCCCTGGACGCAGCACATCCTCGACGACCTCGGCTACCGCGGCCTCGCGGTCTGCGGCCAGGGCGCCCAGGTCTACGACGCCGGGGAGCGGCGTCTGCTGACGTCGGTGACACTGGACCGGCAGCTGGCCGGTGTGGCCCTGGCGAAGATCGAGGCCGAGGTCGGCCCGCTGTACCTCGCGGCCAGCCGGGACGGGCTGGACGGCGAGGTGCTGGTGGGGCCCGGTTACGCCCTGACCGGCTCCCTGCCCGCCACGCCGCTCACAGACGCCTCGGACCTGTGGAGCGCGCCGCTCAACAAGATCTACGTCCAGCACCCGACGCTGTCCGACGACGAACTGGCCGAGGCGGCCCAGCGGACCGCGGGCGGTTTCGTCACGGTCACGATGGCCGGTGAGGGCATAGTGGAGCTGCTTCCGCTCGGTCTGTCGAAGGCCACGGGGCTCTCGCTGGCCGCCCGGCGGCTGGGTCTGAAGGCGGCCGACACGCTCGCCTTCGGCGACATGCCCAATGACATCCCCATGTTCGCCTGGTCCGCCCACGGCGTGGCCATGGCCAACGCCCACGACGACCTGAAGGCGGTCGCGGACGAGGTCACGGCCTCACACGAGGAGGACGGCATCGCGGTCGTCCTGGAACGGCTGCTGGGCTAGGCGCGACGCACCCGAGGGGCTGCGTGGGGGTGCGTAAGTGCAGGTCTCTGCGGAGGATGCACGGATCGAACGTGCGCGGGGGTGACCCCGACCACGGCTTAGCAAGCCAGTGCCTTACCACTCGGCCAATCCTCCGGGTGGGCGGCCCACG
Source organism: Streptomyces sp. NPDC056160 (assembly GCF_042268205.1). NCBI lineage: Bacteria > Bacillati > Actinomycetota > Actinomycetes > Kitasatosporales > Streptomycetaceae > Streptomyces > Streptomyces sp. NPDC056160. Next base: position 41,575 of record NZ_JBHJUW010000001.1, on the reverse strand, counting down.
CGACAGCGGGTCGCGTGCTCGAAGCGGCCGCCCCGGGCAGTTCCCGGTGCGGGGCGGGCTCGACGGAGCGGTCAGTCACTCCGGAGTCCGCCGCGGGCTGCCCTGACGGGAGCCGGGCGTACTGCTGTGCATGGGCATCGCCCCGCTCCTCTCCCAGAACATGGCGCCGGTGCGATCCGGCGCTGCGGTCATCTCCACTGTGCCGGTGCGGCGACCGCGACGCCACCGAATTAGAGGCCACCGAGTCGAAGGGGACGATCGCCTCCGCCCCTGCCGTATCCGCCCCGGGTCCGGAGCCGTCGCCGGTCAGCGCCGACGCCACCTGCGGCGGCGCACCTTGCTGAAGAACCAGCCCGCGGGCGGTTCGTCGGAACGCCACGGCTGCGGTTCGGGCGCCTCGCGGCGCCAGCGTGCGGCGAGCATCCGGGCGCGGGCGGACGGCTCCGTGGCCTCGGCGGCCCGTACGAAGTCGGTGTCGAGGACGATGTCGTCCCATTCCCCGCCGGTCGTCTGACGGTCCTCGCTGCGCGGAGTCTCGCCGGTCATCTCCGTCCTCCTGGTCGTCCGTCCGCTGCGCCCAGTGTGCGTGTACGGCGGTGAAGCGTGCGTGAAGGGCGAGCGGAGTCCGCTCGCCCCCCGAAACCGTCGGTGTCTCACTCCTCGCCGGCGAGGGTCAGGGACCGCAGTTTCTGCCCGGCGTACCAGGTGGCCAGCACGGTCACCAGCACCAGCAGGACCGTCGCCGTCGTCAGTCCGACGTCGGAGGTCACCAGTTCACCGCCGGCGACCTTGTGCGCGACGGCCAGGGCCCACTGCTGGATGCTCAGCGTGCGTGCCCCGGGCACCAGGGAGCCGAACAGCGCCTCCCAGACCAGCGCGTACACCAGTCCGAAGACCACCGCGTGCCGGGAGACCGTGCCCAGCAGGAGGAAGAGGGCGGCGTAGGCGATGGAGGCGACCAGCGCGGCCACCGTGTAGGCCACCGCGATCTGCTGGCCGTTGCCGTTGAGGATCAGTCCGGCGATCAGCGTGGGCACCGCGGAGAACACCATGGTCACGGCGACCGCCACGATCAGCTTGGTGAAGATGATGGTCGGGCGCTTCAGCGGCTTGGACAGCAGGTACACCACCGAGCCGTCGTCGATCTCCGGCCCGATCGCGCCGGTACCGGCGATGACGCCGATGATCGGCACCATGGTGGCGAGCGCGAAGCCGCCGAGGACGTTCACCGCGGTCTGGTCGTCGGCGCCGGTGAGGGCGCGCACGACGACCGCGATGACGATCAGCAGCAGGGGCAGTGCGCCGAGGATGAGGGCCCGGCGGCGGCCGAGCAGGGCCCGGTAGGTGAGCCGGGCGACTGTGGGGTCGTACATCTTCGGCCTCCTACGCCGCGACAAGATACGAGAAGACGGACTCGAGGGACTCGTCGGACGGCGAGACCGTGTGCAGCCGGATGCCGTGGTCGCGGGCCACCCGCGGCAGCAGGACGGTGAACCGGCCGAAGTCGACGGCCTGGATGCGCAGCGCGCCCTCGGCGAGGTCCACCTCGATCCCGGAGGTCGACGGGTCGGCGATCAGCGCGGCGGCCAGGGCGCGGTCGTCGCTGGAGCGCACCAGGTAGCGGTGCGGCCGGTCGGTCATCAGGCGGCGGATCTTGCGGAAGTCACCGCTGGCCGCGTGCCGGCCGGCGACGATGACCTCGATGTGCCAGGCGAGCTGTTCGACCTCTTCCAGGATGTGGGAGGAGAACAGCACCGTGCGCCCCTCGTCGCCCATGCGCCGCAGCAGGTCCATCAGCTGCATGCGCTGGCGCGGGTCCATGCCGTTGAACGGCTCGTCCAGCAGGAGCAGGGAGGGGTCGTGCACGAGGGCGCTCGCCATCTTCACGCGCTGGCGCATGCCCTTGGAGTACGTGGAGATCTTGCGGTCCTGGGCGTACTCCATCTCGACCGTGGCCAGCGCCTTCTGTGCCGCCTTGGCGCCCAGGCCGTGCAGTTCCGCATTGGCGACGACGAAGTCGCGGCCGGTGAGGAAGTCGTACATCGCCTCCCGCTCGGGGACGACGCCGATGTGCCGGTAGATCTGCTCGTTGCGCCAGACGGGCCGGCCGTCGAGGGTGACGGTGCCGGTGGAGGGCGCGAGGAAGCCGCCCATCATGTTGATCAGGGTGGACTTCCCGGCGCCGTTGGGGCCGAGCAGGCCGGTGACGCCGGGACCGATCGTCATGGTGATGTCGTTGACGGCGACCACGTTGCCGAACCAGCGGGAGACGTGGTCGATGCTCAGCGTGGTCACAGTCCCACCTTCTTGTAGCGGCGCAGCAGGAGGCCGTAGGCGGCGGCGATGAGGCCGAGGACGACCAGGACGTAGACGACGCCCTGTCCGGTGCCGGGGCCCGCGGCGCCGGGGGCGGAGGAGGTCGCGCCCAGGAAGGCTGTCTGTACGCCGTCGATGAGGGTGATCGGGGAGAACAGGCCGATCCACGGGATGGCGCCGGTGCTGTTCTGGGCGTCCGCGATGGCTTCGAGCGTGGAGACCGCGCCGTAGGAGATGACGAGCACGGCGATCACGGCCGCGATACCGAAGCCACGGCGGGGGGTGACGGCCGCGATCACCAGGCCGATGCCGGCGAAGAGCAGTGAGAGCAGGGCCACGGAGACGAGTCCTTCGGCGAATCCCTTGGTCTGGTCCGCGAAGTCGAGCTTGGCCAGCAGCGCGCCGACGTAGAGCACGAGCAGCGGGGCGGCGGTCAGGATGAACAGCGCCGAGGCCAGCGCCGCGTATTTGGCGCGGACGTAGTCCGCGGTCTCGATGGGTCGCGAGAAGTACAGCGGCACGGTCTTGAAGCGCAGGTCGCGGGAGACGGACTGGGGTGCCTGTGAGGCGACGTACAGGCTGATGACGCCTTGCAGGATGACGGCGTAGCGCGTGTAGTCGACGGGCAGGTCCTTGGCCTTGGTGGCGACCGCGACGGCGACCATGATGGCCGCGGGCACGCACATCACCACGAACAGCAGCATGGGCAGCACCTTGGACTTCACCGAGCGGCCGAGGCCGTAGGAGCCGCGCAGGGACTGCGAGTACAGCGAGCGGCGGGCATAGGCGCGGCCGAGGCGGGGGCCGTCGTAGTTGCGGTAGCCGATGTTGTGGATCCGGGTCTGGTCGCCCGGCGGCGGTACCGGATTGCGCAGGGGCTGCTCAAGCGCCATGGTCGGCCGCCTCCTTCCGCTGTCCTTCGCGCTGTTCGTCGTCGTCCCGGAAGACCTCCGAGATGTGGTGCCTGCGCTGTTCCATGCGGACCAGGCCGAGGCCGAGGTCCGCGATCACGTCGCGCACCAGGTCGTGCGTCTCCTCGCCCTGGGCGGTGAGCAGCAGGACGTGTCCCGCGCCCGGCAGCCCGGTTCCGTCCTCGGTCTCCACACCGCGCGCGTGGAGCGCCTCGCGGACCGCCCGGGTGCCGTCGGGGTGCTCGTCGCTGTCGGTGACCTCGACGGCGAGGGTCGTCGTGGTCTGGGTGAAGTCGGTGGTGGAGCTGGACCGCAGCAGCTTGCCGCCGTCGACGACGACGACGTGGTCGCAGGTGCGCTCCAGCTCGCCCAGCAGGTGGGAGGTGACGAGGACCGAGATGCCGAAGTCGGTGTGGATGCGGCGGATGAGGCCGAGCATGTCGTCGCGGCCGACCGGGTCGAGGCCGTTGGTCGGTTCGTCGAGGAAGACCAGCTGCGGGTCGTGCACCAGGGCCTGGGCGAGCTTGACGCGCTGCTTCATGCCGGTCGAGTAGCCGCCGATGGGCCGGTAGCGCTCCTCGTAGAGACCGACGTGGCGCAGCGTGTCCGCCGTGCGCTCGCGGGCAGCGGTGGGCGGCAGGCCGGACATGCGGGCCATGTGGACGACGAACTCGGTGGCCGAGACGTCGGGCGGCAGGCAGTCGTGCTCCGGCATGTAGCCGACGCGCTCGCGGATCGCGGCGCCCTTGGTGGCGACGTCGAGGCCGAGCACCTCGGCGCGGCCCTCCGTTGCGGGGGACAGACCCAGCAGGATCTTGATCAGTGTGGACTTGCCGGCTCCGTTGGCGCCGACGAGTCCGGTCACACCGGGTCCGACGTCCACGGAGAGCCGGTCAAGCGCGGTCACCCGGGGGAACCGCTTGCTCAGGCTTTCGGTCGCGATCACAGTCACGTCTTCGACGATAGTGACGGCGGCCACGCCGGTCGTCAGACCGCAGAGCCGTCTTGCGGTCCCTCTTGAGTATTACGGGGCCCTAAGGGGTGCACCCCTGAGGTAGCCCATCATCCGGGACAACCGGGGTCTACCAGGCCCCCGCCCACCCTATTGACGTTCAGTCTAACAACTGCCACAGTTCGCCGAAGTCACGTGACGGGCACACGCCCCCGGCGAACGCGAGCATGGGGATGTGCCGCCGGGCGGAGGAGAGGTGATGCGCGTGTCGCCGCTGAAGGGCGCGCGGGAGCGCCGGGTACAGGCCGGCGAGGTCGAGCTGTGCGTGGCCGAACTGGGGGATCCGCGCCGGCCGACGGTCGTCCTGGTGCACGGGTACCCGGACAGCAAGGAGGTCTGGTCCGAGGTGGCCGAACGCCTCGCCGAGCACGGTGACTTCCACGTCGTGCTGTACGACGTGCGGGGCCACGGCCGCTCCACCGCGCCCCGCCCGTTGCGCGGCGGCTTCACGCTGGACAAGCTCACCGACGACTTCCTGGCGGTCGCGGACGCGGTCAGCCCGGGCGAACCGGTGCACCTGGTGGGGCACGACTGGGGCTCGGTCCAGGCCTGGGAGTTCGTCACCGTCGAGCGCACCAAGGGCCGGATCGCTTCCTTCACCTCCATGTCCGGCCCCTCGCTCGACCACTTCGGCCACTGGATCAACTCCCGTGTCACCCGTCCCACGCCGCGCCGGGTGGGCCAACTCCTCGGCCAGGGCGCCAAGTCCTGGTACGTCTACCTGCTGCACACACCCGCGCTGCCCGAACTCGCCTGGCGTGGCCCCCTCGGCAGGCGCTGGCCGAAGATCCTCCAGCGCGTCGAGAAGGTGCCCGCGGGCGACTACCCGACCCGGTCGCTGCCCCAGGACGCGGCGCACGGCGCCTGGCTGTACCGGGACAACGTCAGGGACCGGCTGCGCCGGCCACGCCCTGACGCCCGCGCCCACGCACCGGTGCAGCTCATCACCCCGGTGAACGACGCCTTCCTGTCGGAGAGGCTGTACGACGACCTGGATCAGTGGGTCCCCCGCCTGGTACGCCGCACCCTTCCCGCCCGGCACTGGATCCCCCGCACCCGGCCCGACCGGCTGGCCGACTGGATCACCGATTTCGTGACCGCCGTCGAGGACGGACGGCCGTCGCCGGCCGCCGCCGGACGCCACGCCGACCGGTTCGCCGGACAGCTCGTCCTGGTCACCGGGGCGGGCAGCGGCATCGGACGGGCCACGGCGCTCGCCTTCGCCGGGGCCGGGGCCCGTGTGGTGGCCGTCGACCGGGACGCCGAGGCCGCGACGCGCACGGCCGAGCTGGCCCGGCCGCTGGGCGCGCGGGAGGCCTGGGCGGAGACCGCGGACGTCTCCGACGAGCGGGCCATGGAGAAGCTGGCCGAGAAGGTCGTCGCCGAGTACGGCGTGGTGGACGTGCTGGTGAACAACGCGGGCATCGGCCTGTCCGGCTCGTTCTTCGACCACACCACGGAGGACTGGGGCAAGGTCCTCGACGTCAACCTGTGGGGCGTGATCCACGGATGCCGGCTCTTCGGCCGGCAGATGGCCGAACGCGGCCAGGGCGGCCACATCGTCAACATCGCCTCGGCGGCCGCTTACCAGCCGTCCCGGGCGCTGCCCGCCTACAGCACCTCCAAGGCGGCCGTGCTGATGCTCAGCGAGTGCCTGCGTGCGGAACTTTCCGGGCAGGGGATCGGTGTCACGGCCATCTGCCCCGGGTTCGTCAACACCGGCATCACGTCCGCGGCACGCTTCGCGGGTGCCGACGCGGCCGAGGAGAAGCGCCGCCAGAAGCGCACGGCCCGGCTCTACCGGCTGCGCAACTATCCGCCGGAGAAGGTCGCCGACGCGGTCCTGCGCGCGGTCGTGCGCGACGCCGCGGTGGTGCCGGTGACACCGGAGGCCCGGCTCCTGCACGCGATGTCCCGCTTCACCCCGCGGGCCCTGCGCAGACTGGCACGGGTGCGGCCACGCCTGTGAGGTCCGTTGCGCTCGGCCGATCCCGGCGAAATCCCCAAGGACGCCCGTGAGTTGTCCACAGATTGCTCAATTAGCCTGTGGATAACCTCACTTGCTTGTGGATCAAACCTGCCCGGCGGAGAAGTTCTGCGTGAGGCTGGTCTCTTCCGGCAGGCTGGCGGCATGAACGAAAGGCGCACCGTGCAGGTCTCGAAGTACCTCTCCCGGCACCTGCGCCACCAGCCCGCGAGGATCGGACTCACGCTCGACGAGGCCGGATGGGCCCGGATCGACGCCCTGATCGCGGCGGCGACCACCCACCGCTTCCCCACCACCCGCGAGGAACTCGACCACGTGGTCGCCGCCAACGGCAAACGGCGCTTCGAGATCCAGGGCGACCGCATCCGGGCCGCCCGGGGCCACAGCGTCGATGTCGACCTGGGACTACCGCCGGCGACCCCGCCGCCGTACCTCTGCCACGGGACGGTCGCCGGAGCCCTGGAGGCCATCCACGCCGAGGGCCTGCGGCCCATGAACCGGCACGACGTGCACCTCTCACCCGACCGGGAGACCGCGACCCGCGTGGGTGCCCGCCGCGGCCGGCCGGTCGTACTCGCCGTGGACGCGGCGCCATGCACCGCGACGGTCATGTCTTCCGGGTCAGCGTCAACGGCGTATGGCTGACCGAGGCAGTACCGCCGCGCTACCTGCGGTTCCCTCCTGCCATTGAGCCCGTCCGGCATGATCGGCACCATGGACCGCCCTCTCGCCACGACCCAAGCCGCCGTCACCGCCTGCCGCGCCATCGCCGCCGCCTACGCGCGCGAGATCGAGGTGACCGACGACATCGGGGCCGACCAGACCTCCCGTCGCAGTGCCGCGGGCGTGGGTGTCGCCACCGATCCGGACGGTTCGCTCCCGCACGAGGCCTTCGTCGAGTTCGGTGGCATGCCCCGGCTGACCGTACGGCTCTACCCGGAGGAGGACGCCCTGATCACGGTCGAGGGCGTCGAGTTCCACGACCTGCCCCGCGACGACGTCCCCGCCTTCCTCCGAGCCGTCCTGGACGACACCGCGTTCGTCAAAGGGCGGCGCTTCCCGCCCGGCTACCGGCTGGTCGTCCCACTGCCCGGCGACCGCACGTACAAGGAACCGGTCCCGGTGATCGGTCTCACCTCGTGGCTGAGCAGCCGCGTGCGGTGACTGTTTCACGTGAAACACTCGCGGCCGCTTAGGCTCGGCCCCATGAGCCTGCGTCTGAGCACCGTGATCCTTCCCTACCGCCGCTGGCACGAGGGCGGTCGTTCGGCGTGGACCCGTGCCGAGCAGCTCGGCTTCCACACCGGCTACACCTACGACCACCTGTCCTGGCGCACTTTCCGGGACGGCCCGTGGTTCGGTGCCGTGCCGACGCTGACCGCCGCCGCGACCGCGACCGCGAGCATGCGCCTGGGTACCCTGGTGACCTCGCCGAACTTCCGGCACCCGGTCACCCTCGCCAAGGAACTGATCTCGCTCGACGACATCTCCGGCGGCCGGCTCACGCTGGGCATCGGTGCGGGCGGCACCGGCTTCGACGCCACCGCACTCGGTCAGGAGCCCTGGACGCCACGGGAGCGGGCCGATCGCCTGGCCGAGTTCGTACCGCTGCTGGACCGGCTGCTCTCCGAGGACTCGGTGTCGTACGAGGGTGACTTCTACTCGGCGCACGAGGCACGCAACATCCCCGGGTGTGTGCAACGGCCCCGGCTGCCGTTCGCCGTGGCCGCCACCGGTCCGCGTGGGCTGCGGCTCGCGGCGCGGTACGGGCAGGCGTGGGTGACCACGGGCGACCCCAAGCTGTTCGAGAACGGCACGCCGGAGCAGTCCGTCCAGGCCCTTCGCGGACAGGTCGAGAAGCTGGGCGCGGCGTGCGAGGCTGCCGGCCGCGAGGTCTCCGCGCTCGACAAGACCCTGCTCACCGGATTCACCCCCGACCGCGGGCGCCCTCTGGAGTCCCTGGATGCCTTCGTCGACTTCGCGGGCCGCCACCAGGAGCTGGGATTCACCGAGATCGTGATCCACTGGCCGATTCCCGACTCGGACTTCGCGGCGGACGAGAAGGTCTTCGAGCGGATCGCCCTGGAGGCACCCGCCCAGCTGGCGTGACCGAGGCGACGTCTCACATGACCGAGGCGACGTCTCAGATGTGCGCGGACCCGCACGGTCGTGCGGGCATATGCGGGACAATGACCCGGTGACCTCAGCGACGCGACAGCCCGAGCCCCCGGCCTCTACCCAGCTCTCGACGCTCGCGCAGGGAGGTGCCCCGGTCGTCCCCCCGCGGCTGATCGCCACCGATCTTGACGGAACGTTGCTGCACGACGACAAGTCGGTCTCGCCCCGCACGGTCGCCGCCCTCGCCGCCGCCGAGGAGGCAGGCATCGAGGTCTTCTTCGTCACCGGCCGCCCGGCCCGCTGGATGGGCGTCGTCAGTGACCACGTGCACGGTCACGGCCTGGCGATCTGCGGCAATGGCGCGGCCGTGGTCGACCTGCACGGCGGCCCCGGCGCCCACCGGTTCGTCAAGGTGCGCGACCTCGCCCGGGAGAACGCCCTGGACGCCGTACGGCTGGTGCGCGAGGCGGCACCCGGCACGGTGTACGCGGTCGAGCAGACGTACGGATTCCACCAAGAGCCGGACTACCCGAAGCTGCACATGGAGGCCCCCGACACGCTGGCGCCCGTCGAAGCCCTGCTGGCGCCCGGGGGCTCTGCCGCCGCACACCCGATCCTGAAGATCCTCGCCGCCCACCCCACGCTGGACCCCGACGCCTTCCTCACCGTGGCCCGGCTCGCCGTCGGCGACCGCGCCACCCTCACCCGCTCCAGCCCCAGCGCCCTGCTGGAGATCAGCGGGCCGGGCGTCTCCAAGGCCAGCACGCTCGCCCTGTGCTGCGCGGAGCGCGGCATCTCGCACGAGGAGGTCGTCGCCTTCGGCGACATGCCGAACGACATCGAGATGCTCACCTGGGCCGGCCAGTCCTACGCCATGGGCAACGCGCACCCGGACGCCGTCGCCGCGGCGTCCGGGCGGACCGCGGCCAACAACGAGGACGGAGTCGCGGTCGTGATCGAGCGCATCCTGGGGGAGCGGCGGTAGCAGCACCGCCGCCCGCCTGCCGGGCAGATGGGCGGCAGTGCTCCACTCCGACGGTGGACGGCTCGGGTTCGGCGGCGCGGTTCTGGCCGAGCCGGGCCGGTCGGCGCGGGGCGGGCCGGTCGACGCGGTGGGGTGGTCGGCTGTGGCCGGGCGGGGCCGACTCTGGTCAGGCCCAGGCGGCGACTGTGGCCGGGTCGGTCCCCGCCTCCTACCGCGCCCCCACCAGCAGTTCCGACGCCGCCTCCCGCTCGGCCATCCGCCTCAGAGGGCCGGGCAGGGCCGCCAGCTCCGCGTACGGGCCTCGCTGGACCACGCGGCCCTCGTCCAGCACGATCACCTCGTCCACGGCCTCCAGTTGGGCCAGACGGTGCGTGATGAGCAGCGTCGTACGCCCCTCGGTGGCGGTCAGCAGATCGGCCGTGAGCGCGTCGGCGGTCGGCAGGTCGAGGTGCTCGGCCGGTTCGTCGAGGACCAGGACGGGGAAGTCCGCGAGCAGCGCCCTGGCCAGTGCCAACCGCTGCCGCTGGCCCCCGGACAACCGCGCTCCGTGCTCGCCGACGAGTGTGTCGAGCCCGTCGGGCAGGCTGTCGGCCCAGTCCAGCAGCCGGGCCCGGGCGAGCGCGTCCCGCAGCTCGGACTCGCTCGCGCCCTTCTTCGCCAGCAGCAGGTTCTCCCGCACCGAACTGTCGAACAGGTGCGCGTCCTGAGCGCAGAGCCCGACGATCCGGCGTACGTCGTCGCCGTCCAGCGCGCAGGCGTCGACGCCGCCGAGACGGTAGGCCCCCGCCCGCGGGTCCAGGAACCGGAGCAGGACCTGCGCGAGTGTCGTCTTGCCGGCCCCGGACGGTCCGACCACGGCGATCCTGCGACCCTCCTCCAGAGTGAGGTCCAGTCCGACGAGGGCGTCCTTGCCCTGTTCGGGGTGGCGGGCCGTGAGGCCGCGGACGGTGAGCGGGAAAGGAGACGCGGGCGCCTGCCGCGGCGCCTCCGGCGCGCGCACGGGCTCCGGCGCGTCCAGGACCTCGTACACGCGCTCGGCGCTGCGCCGCACCCGCTGCCGGTACTGCACGGCGAGAGGCATGCCGAGGACCGCCTCGAAGGCGGCCAGCGGGGTGAGGACGACGACGGCCATGGCCACCCCGCCCAGCCGTCCGCCGACTACGGCGTGGGCGCCGACGAGGGCGGTGGCCGCCACGGTCAGCCCCGAGACGAGGGCGGTGAGCCCGTCACCGAGCGCGGTCGCGGTGGCGGCACGCGAGGCGATCCGGGTCAGTACGGTGCCGGCGCGCCGGGTCTCGGCGGTACGCGCGGGCAGCGCACCGGCGACCGTCAGTTCGGCGGTCCCGGTGAGCAGGTCGGTCACGCGGGTCGCGAGGGCACCGCGCGCCGGGGCGAGCCGCTGCTCCGCCCGTCGGGCCACGGCACCCGTGACCAGCGGAACTCCGGCCCCGGCGACCAGCAGTCCCGCGGCGAGTACCGCCCCGGCCTCGGGCAGCAGCCAGGCAGTGAACGCGACGGATGCGGCGGAGACGGTCACCGCGGCCCCGGCCGGCAGCAGCCAGCGCAGCCAGTAGTCCTGCAGTGCGTCGACGTCGGCGACGAGCCGCGTCAGCAGGTCGCCTCGGCGGGCCCGGCGCAGCCCGGCGGGCGCCAGCCGCTCCAGCCGCCGGTAGACGGCCACCCGGGTGTCGGCCAGCATCCGCAGCACCGCGTCGTGCGACACGAGCCGTTCGGCGTACCGGAAGACGGCCCGGCCGATGCCGAAGGCGCGGGTCGCCGTGACGGCGACCATCAGGTACAGCACAGGAGGGTGCTGGGACGCGCGCGAGATGAGCCATCCGGAGGTGGCCATCAGGCCGACGGCGCTGCCGAGGGCGAGGCAGCCCAGCAGCAGGGCGAGGGCGAGGCGGCCGCGTCGGCGGCCCGACATCGAGCGGACCCGGGTGAGGACGTCACCCGCCGCCGAGGCGGACGCGCCGCCGGGCGCCCGCGCAAGCACGAGGGCGTCCACCGGCCGCGTATCGGTCTCGCGGGCCCGGGCGTTCCCGGCCGCCCCTGCACCGCTCTTCCGCCCCCGCGACTCGGTGCCCTCCAACCGCACCACCCGGTCGGCGACGTCCAGCAGCGCGGGCCGGTGCACCACGAGCAGCACCGTGCGGCCGGCGGACAGCCGGCGCACCGCCTCCACGATCTCGGCCTCGGTCGCCCCGTCCAGCGCCGCCGTCGGCTCGTCGAGCAGCAGGACAGGCCGGTCGGCGAGGAAGGCCCGGGCGAGCGCGAGCCGCTGCCGCTGCCCCGCGGACAGGCCCGCGCCGTCCTCGCCGAGCACGGTCAGCGGCCCGTCCGGCAGCGCGTCGACGAAGTCCAGTGCTCCGGCGTCGGCCAGCGCGGCACGGACCGCTGCGTCGTCCGCGTCGGGCCGGGCGAGGCGGACGTTCTCCGCGATCGTCCCGGCATACAGGTGAGGCCGCTGCGGAACCCAGGCGATGCGTGAGCGCCACTGCTCCGGGTCGATGTCGTGGAGGTCGGTTCCCGCGACGCGTACCCGGCCCGCGGTGGGGCGGACGAATCCCAGCAGGACGTTCAGCAGCGTCGACTTGCCCGCGCCGCTCGGACCTACGAGCGCGACAATCTCCCCCGGCTCCACGGCGAAGGACACGTCGGTCACGGCGTCCGCCGACCGGCCCCGGTAGCGGACGCTCACGCTCTCGAAGGCGAGGGCCCCGGCGGGAACAGCCGCCGTGCCGGACCGCGGCACCGGTGTCTGCAGCACCTCGAAGATCTCCTCCGCCGCCGCCAGCCCCTCGGCCGCCGCGTGGTACTGCGCGCCCACCTGCCGCAGCGGCAGATAGGCCTCGGGCGCGAGGACGAGGATGACCAGACCGGTGTACAGGTCCATGCCGCCGCTGACGAGCCGCATGCCGATCGTGACGGCGACCAGGGCCACCGACAGCGTGGACAGGAGCTCCAGCGCGAAGGAGGACAGGAAGGCGATCCGCAGCGTGCGCAGGGTCGCCCGCCGGTACTCGTCCGTGATGCGCCTGATCGACTCCGCCTGGGCCTTGGCGCGGCCGAACACCTTCAGGGTCGGCAGGCCGGCCACCACGTCCAGGAAGTGCCCGGACAGCCGGGACAGCAGACGCCACTGGCGGTCCATGCGGGACTGCGTGGCCCAGCCGATCAGCATCATGAAGACGGGGATGAGGGGCAGGGTGGCCACGATGATGGCCGCGGACACCCAGTCCTCGGTGACGATCCTGGCCAGCACCGCCACCGGAACGACCACCGCGAGTCCCAGCTGCGGCAGATAGCGTGAGAAGTAGTCGTCCAGGGCGTCGACGCCGCGGGTGGCCAGCGCGACCAGCGAGCCGGTCCGCTGCTCACTCAGCCAGCCGGGACCGAGCGCCGCCGCGCGGGCGAGCAGACGCCCGCGCAGCTCGGACTTCACCGCGGCACTCGCCCGGTGCGCTGCCAGTTCGGTGAGCCAGGAGACCAACGCCCGGCCGACGGCGACGGCCACCAACAGCAGCAGTGGCGTGCGCAGTTCGGTCACCGGCATGCTGTGCTGGAAGGCGCCGACCACCACCTCCGCGATGAGCATGGCCTGCGCGATGACGAGCCCCGCGCCCAGGGCGCCCAGGGCGATCACGGCCATCAGGAAGAACCGGGTGGCCCGGGCGTAGCGAAGAAGACGCGGATCGATCGGTTTCACGTGAAACATGCCCTTCGGTCCCAGGGGGTGTTTCACGTGAAACACCCCCTCACCGGACTCAGTGCGCGGCTTCGGCGATGTGCTGTGTGCCGATCCGCTTGCGGAACACCCAGTACGTCCACCCTTGGTAGAGCAGGACGATCGGCGTGGCGATCCCCGCGCACCAGGTCATGATCTTCAGGGTGTAGGGGCTGGACGAGGCGTTGGTGACCGTCAGGCTCCAGTCCGCGTCCAGCGTGGACGGCATGACGTTCGGGAACAGTGACAGGAAGAGCATCGCCACGGCGGCCACGATGGTGACGCCGGACAGGGCGAAGGACCAGCCCTCCCGCCCGATCTGGTTGGCCACCAGCGCGGCGACCAGGGCGACGACCGCGACGACCAGGGCCACCAGGCTGCGACCGTTGCCTGTGTCGGCCTGTGTCCACAGGAGGAAGGCCAGGGCCACCACGGCGGTCACCAGACCGACGCGCAGAGCCGTCCTGCGCGCCCGTTCCCGGATCTCGCCGACGGTCTTCAGCGCCGTGAACACCGCACCGTGGAAGGTGAACAGCGTCAGGGTGACCAGGCCGCCGAGGAGCGCGTACGGGTTGAGCAGGTCACCGAGGCTGCCGACGTACTCGAGGTTCCGGTCGATCTTGACGCCCCGCACGATGTTGCCGAAGGCCACGCCCCACAGGAACGCGGGGGTCAGCGAGCACCAGAAGATCGCGGTCTCCCAGTTGCGCTGCCAGTTCTCCTCCGGCCGCTTGGCCCGGTACTCGAAGGCGACACCGCGGACGATGAGGCAGACGAGGATGACCAGCAGCGGCAGGTAGAAGCCGGAGAACAGCGTGGCGTACCACTCGGGGAAGGCTGCGAAGGTCGCGCCGCCCGCGGAGAGCAGCCACACCTCATTGCCGTCCCAGACGGGGCCGATGGTGTTGATCAGCACCCGCTTCTCGGGCCGGTCGCGGGCGAGCAGCTTGGTGAGGACACCGACTCCGAAGTCGAAGCCCTCCAGGAAGAAGTAGCCGGTCCACAGGACAGCGATCAGGACGAACCAGACGTCGTGGAGTTCCATGACTGTGCCTTCCTCGGCCTAGTAGGAGAAGGCCATCGGCTTGTCGGCGTCCCGGTGGTCGCCGCCGATCTTCGTGGGCGGGTTGAGGTCGGCCTCCGTCAGCTCGGGCGGGCCCGCCTTGACGTACTTGGCGAGCAGCTTCACCTCGACGACGGCGAGGATGGCGTAGAGCGTCGTGAAGACGGCCATGGAGGTGATGACCTCGCCCTGGGAGACGCCGGGGGAGACCGCGTGCCGGGTCTGCAGCACGCCGTAGACGACCCATGGCTGGCGGCCCATCTCGGTGAAGATCCAGCCCCAGGAGTTGGCGATCAGCGGGAACGCCAGGGTCCAGACGGCGATGCGCCAGTACCACTTGGTCAGCTGCGGGCTGAGCGCTTTGTTCCGCAGCAGCACCAGGTGCGGCACCTCGTCGTCGCCCACCCGCAGATGCTGCGGCAGCAGGAACTTCTTTCGGGTGAGCCAGAGTCCGGCCAGGCCGATGGCGAAGGAGGCCATGCCGAACCCGATCATCCAGCGGAAGCCCCAGAAGGTGACAGGGATGTTGGGCCGGTAGTCGCCGGGCCCGAACTTCTGCTGCTCGGCCTTGTTGACGTCGTTGATTCCGGGGACGTAGGAGCTGAAGCTGTCGTCGGCGAGGAAGGACAGCAGGCCGGGGATCTCGATGGCGACCGAGTTGTGGCCCTTCTCGACGTTGCCGTAGGCGAAGATCGAGAAGGGGGCGGGCTTCTGTCCGTCCCACAGGGCCTCGGCGGCGGCCATCTTCATCGGCTGCTGCTTGAACATGACCTTGCCGAGGGTGTCGCCGCTGATCGCGGTGAGCATGCCGGCGATCACCACTGTGATCAGGCCGAGCCGCAGGGAGGTCTTCATCGCACCGACGTGCTTCTTGCGGGCCAGGTGGTAGGCGGCGATGCCTACCATGAAGGCGCCTCCGGTGAGGAAGGCGGCGGAGAGCGTGTGGAAGGCCTGGGTGAGTGCGGTGTTCTGGGTCAGGACGGCCCAGAAGTCGGTGAGTTCGGCACGCCCTTTGGTCTTGTTGATCCGGTAGCCGACGGGGTGCTGCATCCACGAGTTGGCCGCGAGGATGAAGTACGCCGACAGGATCGTGCCGAGCGAGACCATCCAGATGCAGGCCAGGTGGATCTTCTTGGGCAGCTTGTCCCAGCCGAATATCCACAGGCCGATGAAGGTGGACTCGAAGAAGAACGCGATCAGCGCCTCGAAGGCGAGCGGGGCGCCGAAGATGTCACCGACGAAGCGGGAGTAGTCCGACCAGTTCATGCCGAACTGGAACTCCTGCACGATGCCGGTGACGACACCCATGGCGATGTTGATCAGGAAGAGCTTGCCCCAGAACTTGGTCGCCCTGAGGTACTTCTCCTTCTCCGTGCGCACCCAGGCGGTCTGCAGGCCTGCCGTCAGGGCGGCCAGGGAGATCGTCAGGGGGACGAACAGGAAGTGGTAGACGGTCGTGATGCCGAACTGCCAGCGCGCCAGTGTCTCCGGCGCCAAAGCCAGGTTCACGTCGTCACTCTCCTTACGTCGCCGAGTCACGCGGCGGCGGTTTGCCCCGATGTGTCCTACGCAACACGGCAGTAATCGGACGCGCTTGTGAACGCGTTCACATTCACAAGCAATTATGACGTACCGATTCTCAGGGCGGAACCGGGGGTCCCCCCTTCGCCTCCGCGTCGGCCCCTTGGCAAGAACTTCAACAACTTGTTGAATTGCACGCCATGCAGATACGGATCTCCTGGCCCTCCGGCCACCTCACCGCCCACCTCGACGACACCCCGACCACCCGGGCGCTCGCCAAGGAACTGCCGCTGGTCTCCACCGCCCGCACCTGGGGCGAGGAGGTCTACTTCGACACCGGCGTCCGTGTTCCACGTGAAACCGACGCCCGGCAGGTCGTCGAGCCCGGAACGGTCGCCTTCTGGACCGACGGGGACGCACTGGCCCTCCCCTACGGGCCCACGCCGATCTCGCGGGGCGACGAATGCCGCCTCGCGAGCCCGTGCAACGTACTGGGCCGGATCGAGGGCGATCCCCGCAGGCTTGCGACGGTCCGCGGCGGCGACCCCGTGCGCGTCGAGCCGTTGAACGGCTGAGGGCCTGCCCGGCGGACCGCGGAGGAACCGCGCGCCGCCGGGCAGGCCCTGAAGGAACCCCTGGAGCACAGGGGGAGCGCACACACCACCCGGCGGAGATCACCTCTCCGGGTGGGGGGCATGCCTGATCGGGGACGTCACGCCCCCCGGTGGAAGGCCTCCGCCGTCTTGAGGAAGATGTCGTTCGCCTCGCTCTCGGCGACGGTCACCCGCACCCCCTCGCCCGGGAAGGGCCGGACGACCACACCCGCCCGCTCACAGGCCTCGGCGAAGGCGCCGGTGCGCTCCCCCAGCCGCAGCCACACGAAATTGGCCTGCGTCTCGGGGACGGTCCAGCCCTGCGCGCGCAGCGCGTCGACCACGCGCGTGCGTTCGCACACCAGCGAGCCGACCCGGCCCAGCAGCTCGTCCTCGGCACGCAGGGAGGCGATCGCCGCCTCCTGCGCCAGCTGGCTCACGCCGAACGGCACCGCCGTCTTGCGCAGCGCCGCCGCGACCGGCTCGTGGGCGATGGCGAAGCCCACCCGCAGCCCGGCCAGCCCGTAGGCCTTGGAGAAGGTGCGCAGCACGCAGACGTTGGGCCGCTCGCGGTACAGGACCGCGCCGTCGGGCACCTCGGCGTCGCGGATGAACTCGCGGTAGGCCTCGTCCAGCACCACCAGCACGTCACCGGGCACCCGGTCGAGGAACCGTTCCAGCTCGGCCCGGCGCACCACCGTGCCGGTCGGGTTGTTCGGATTGCAGACGAAGATCAGGCGGGTGCGGTCGGTGATCGCGTCCGCCATCGCGTCCAGGTCGTGCACATCACCCGGCGTGAGCGGCACCTTCACCGAGGTCGCCCCGCTGATCTGCGTGATGATCGGGTACGCCTCGAAGGACCGCCAGGCGTACATGACCTCGTCACCGGGCCCGCTGGTGGACTGGATCAGCTGCTGGGCGACGCCGACGGAGCCGGTGCCGGTCGCCACGTGCGAGGCGGGCACCCCGAACCGCTCGGCCAGCTCGTTGATCAGGTCGGTGCAGGCCATGTCCGGGTACCGGTTGAAGGAGCAGGCGGCCGCCGTCACCGTCTCCATGACACCCGGCAGGGGCGGATACGGGTTCTCGTTGGAGGACAGCTTGTACGCCACCGGACCGCCGGACGCGGCGGGCTTGCCGGGCTTGTAGGTGGGGATGCCTTCCAGCTCGGCGCGCAGTTTCGGGTTCGTCTCGCTCACCGCTGTCCTCCTCATGACCACCGCCGACTTCCAATACTCCATACCTTATGAGGATTGGGCGTCCCTGCGAATGGGTCGGAAGCCATCACTCCCGCCGGCTTCCCACGGCACCGCTCGCGCGGCATCGGGGGCATCCATGTACGAATATGCACGAACGAGGGGCGCGTCTCACATATATCTACGCGCCGGTGGCTCGCGCCGTGGCGCGCATCGCTCGTGCAGGTGAGTTGAGACCTCTTCGAGACCTCCAGGGCTCGGCAGGCCTACGGGTGTCGCTGCTTCACGTCCTGGCATGAAATTGATGAACCGCCTTGGTTTCATCGGTAGTTGATGGGCTTCAGCCATGCAGAAACGTGCCTGTCAATGTGTGCATATGCGTCCGCACTACCCCACCGCATGAGCCCTACTATCGGCTCGCCATGACAGCAGCAGGGAAGCACCAGGTGAGCCGCGCGGAAACCTCTCGTCGAGGCAGTCGGCCGGGCCGGGCAGGCATCAGAGACGTCGCCGCCGCCGCCGGAGTCTCCATCACAACCGTCTCCGACGCCCTCAACGGCAAGGGGCGGCTCCCGGACGCCACCCGCCGCCACGTCCGTGAGGTCGCCGACCGGCTGGGGTACCGTCCCTCGGCCGCAGCACGCACGCTCCGTACCGGCAAGTCGGGCCTCATCGGCCTGACCGTGACGACGTACGGGGATGAACCTTTCACCTTCACCGAGTTCGCGTACTTCGCGGAGATGGCGCGCGCCGCCACCTCCGCCGCGCTCGCCCGCGGCTACGCGCTCGTCATCCTCCCGGCGACCTCGCGCCACGACGTGTGGTCGAACGTCGCCCTGGACGGCACGGTCGTCATCGACCCCTCCGACCAGGACCCGGTCGTCAGCGAGCTGGTCCGGCAGGGCTTACCGGTGGTCAGCGACGGCCGCCCCGCCGGTTCCCTCCCGGTCACCGCCTGGGTCGACAACGACCACGAGGCGGCCGTCCTGGACATCCTCGATCACCTCGCCGAGGCCGGCGCCCGCCGCATCGGCCTGCTCACCGGCACCACGACCGACACGTACACCCACCTGTCCACGACCGCCTACCTGCGCTGGTGCGAGCGCGTCGGCCAGGATCCCGTCTACGAGGCCTACCCCGCCCACGACCCGTGCGCAGGCGCCGTCGCCGCCGACCGGCTGCTGGCCCGCCCCGACCGGCCCGACGCCGTCTACGGACTGTTCGACCCCAACGGCACGGACCTGCTCGCCGCCGCCCGCCGCTACGGCCTGCGGGTCCCCGAGGATCTGCTGCTGGTGTGCTGCAGCGAGTCCACGGTCTACGCCAACACCGAACCGCCGATCACCACGCTCTCCCTCAAGCCACGCCGCATCGGCACCGCCGTGGTCCAGCTCCTCATCGACGCCATCGAGGGAGTCGATTCGGACCACCCGGTCGAGCAGGTGATACCGACCGAGTTGATCGTGCGCACCTCCTCGCAGCGGCGCCCGCCGCGCACGACCGTCAGCCCGCCCAGAACGCCGGAGGAGCAGTAAGGGCAGCTCGTCGCGGGACCGCCGAAGACTGCCCAATCGGGGCGAAAGCCGCGGTGAACCTGAGTCCTGCTCCGATTCACCACCCCTGGGTCATCACACGACGCGATCCGCATTCCTATGATGGGCGCACGACACCGCGGGCCGCTGCGACCAGGCAGTCCGAAGCGGTGCAGACGCGGCGCGATGGTGGAGGGGTCGATGACTCAGGGGGCCGGTCAGGGACCCGAGGTGGAGCGGACGGCGCCACTGCGCGATTTCCGCGTGCCCGCGTACATGAACGAGACCGCTCCGTACGCTCCCAGCGCGCCCCCCGCCGATACCGCGCCACCCCTGGAAGAGGGCCCTCCCGCGGCCGAGGAGGGCTACCCGGACGCGTACACGCCCACCCAACGCGACCTGCCCGTCCTCCAGCGCGGGGACGCGGTCCAGGTGGCGGTGGACCCCGCCCCCGCACCGACCGCGCAGCCTCCCACCGGGCCCGGTCCGCTGTACGTCGTCGGCGACGTGCACGGCTACGTCGACCAACTGCTCGCCGCTCTCCAGGAGCAGGGCCTCATCGACGCCGCGGGCCAGTGGTGCGCGGGCACCGCACGGCTGTGGTTCCTCGGCGACTTCACCGACCGCGGCCCGGACGGCATCGGCGTCATCGACCTGGTGATGCGGCTGTCCGCCGAGGCGGCGGCGGCCGGCGGCTACTGCAAGGCCCTCATGGGCAACCACGAACTCCTCCTGCTCGGCGCCAAGCGGTTCGGCGACACCCCCGTCAACTCCGGTGCGGGCACCGCCACCTTCCAGGCCGCCTGGCTGCTCAACGGCGGCCAGAAGTCCGACATGGACCGCCTCCAGGACCACCACCTGCAGTGGATGGCCCGCCTCGACGCGGTCGAGGAGGTCGACGGCTATCTGCTCGTGCACTCCGACACCACCTCCTACCTCGACTACGGCGACTCGATCGAAGCGGTCAACGACACCGTCCGCGAGACCCTCACCCGCAACGACGCGGACGAGTGCTGGGACCTGTTCCGCAAGTTCACCAAGCGCTTCTCCTTCCGCGACGAGGGCGGAGCCGACGCCGTACGGTCCCTGCTCGGTACGTACGGCGGCACCCGCATCGTCCACGGCCACAGCCCCATTCCCTATCTGCTGGGCGAGGTCGGTTCCGAGGACGGCGACGAGCCCACAGGCCCGCTCGTGGAAGGACCGCACGTCTACGCCGACGGACTCGCCATCGCCATGGACGGCGGCGTGACCATGGCCGGAAAGCTGCTGGTCCAGCAACTGCCCCTGGACATCTGAGCGTTCGACGAGCAGGCCTGTGACAGCGGGCCGGACCACGGCTCGGCGCGCAATTTGTGGAAACCCCCTGTCACCGCGCGCCGTCACGGCTCTACCATCGGTTTATCCGTAGCAGGCTCCCCTCCGTTTCTGCCCGACGGCTCGCTGTCATGCGAGCCCCAAGCCCTACGGAGCATCGGGGGATGCACATGAACAGCGTTCCGCAGCACCTGCTGATCGAGGACCGCCAGGAATACGAGCGGCTCCTCGATGAGGCGCTGCGCTCCGCCCCGCACCACCTTGAACCGGGCGCCGCCGGACAGCGGCTCAACACCGAACAACTGCGCACCATGGCACTCGACGCCACGGCCCTGATCACCGCCGCCGCGGCCACCGAGTACCACCACTACGTGAAGGTCCGCGAGGACCTGCGCCGCCCCGCGCCGGCCGTCCCCGCGTCCGTCCGCGAGAGCGGCACCGCGGAGTCCGCAGGAACCGCGGCAGGACTCGCGGCCACCGTCGGCGAGGCCGTCGAGACCAGCGGTGCGGGCGCCGCCGCCGTCGTCGCGGTCCTCGCCCCTGTCCTCGCCGGCGTCGCCGCCGCTCTCTTCCTCCTCGTCGGCTACATACTGAAGATGCTCGACCCCGCACCGGCCTTCGCCCAGAGCCTGGTCACCGTCGGCTGGGTGTTCGGCGCCGTGACCGCTGCCGCCATCCTGGCGGCCGGGGCGGGCCTGCTGCTCACCGCGCTGCGCAACCGCCCGTCACCGGGCACCGCGCCGTACGGGGAACTCGACGGGGAGCTCGCCCAGGCCCGCGCCGCCTGGCAGGAGGCCCTGCTCGAACGGGGCATCCTGCCGTTCCTGCGCGAGGCCCTCGCGGCCTCCGGGTCCGTCACGCCGTACCGGACGGACCCGTCGGCACCGGGCGGCCGCATGCCGCACCTCGGCTACGGCCGTCCCGGCTTCAGCAGCCCGGGCGACGGTGTCCCGGGCCCGCGTCCCAGCTACTCCAGCCCCGACTTCACCAGCCCGGACTTCGGAGGACCGGAACACCAGCCGGAGTGACCACGGCGGCGAACTCACTCAGCGAGCGGCAGGTACACCCGGTTGCCCGCGGCGGCGAACTCCTTCGACTTCTGGGCCATGCCCTCCTCGATCTCGGTCCGGCTGGTGCCGTGCTCCCGGCGGATGTCCTGAGAGATCTTCATCGAACAGAACTTCGGCCCGCACATCGAGCAGAAGTGCGCCGTCTTGGCGGGCTCCGCCGGGAGGGTCTCGTCGTGGAACTCCCGTGCCGTGTCCGGGTCGAGGGCCAGGTTGAACTGGTCCTCCCACCGGAACTCGAAACGGGCGTCGGAGAGCGCGTCGTCCCACTCCTGGGCGCCCGGGTGTCCCTTGGCGAGGTCGGCCGCGTGCGCGGCGATCTTGTAGGTGATGACCCCGGTCTTCACGTCGTCGCGGTTGGGCAGGCCCAGATGCTCCTTGGGCGTGACGTAACAGAGCATCGCCGTGCCCCACCAGGCGATCATGGCGGCACCGATACCGGAGGTGATGTGGTCGTACGCCGGAGCGACGTCCGTCGTCAGCGGTCCGAGCGTATAGAACGGAGCTTCATCACAGATCTCCTGCTGAAGGTCGATGTTCTCCTTGATCTTGTGCATCGGGACGTGGCCCGGGCCCTCGATCATCGTCTGTACGTGGAAACGCTTGGCGACCGTGTTGAGTTCCCCGAGCGTGCGCAACTCAGCGAACTGCGCCTCGTCGTTGGCGTCCGCGATCGATCCCGGCCTGAGGCCGTCACCGAGGGAGTACGTGACGTCGTAGGCGGCGAGGATCTCGCAGAGTTCCTCGAAGTTCTCGTAGAGGAACGACTCCTTGTGGTGCGCGAGGCACCAGGCGGCCATGATCGAGCCGCCGCGCGAGACGATGCCGGTCTTGCGGTTGGCGGTCAGCGGCACGTACGCGAGGCGTACGCCGGCGTGGACGGTCATGTAGTCCACGCCCTGTTCGGCCTGCTCGACGACCGTGTCCTTGTAGACCTCCCAGGTCAGTTCCTCGGCCCTGCCGTCGACCTTTTCCAGGGCCTGGTAGAGCGGCACCGTCCCGATGGGCACGGGGGAGTTGCGCAGTACCCATTCACGCGTCGTGTGGATGTTGCGGCCGGTGGAGAGGTCCATGACGGTGTCGGCACCCCAGCGGGTCGCCCACGTCATCTTCTCGACCTCCTCCTCGATCGAGGAAGTCACCGCGGAGTTGCCGATGTTGGCGTTGACCTTCACCAGGAACCGCTTGCCGATGATCATCGGTTCGATCTCAGGGTGGTTCACGTTGGCCGGGAGCACCGCGCGGCCTGCCGCGATCTCCTCGCGGACGACCTCGGGCGAAACGTTCTCCCGGACGGCCACGAACTCCATCTCCGGTGTGATCTCCCCCCGGCGGGCGTAAGCCAGTTGCGTCACGGCCTGCCCGTCGCGGCCCCGCCGCGGCTGGCGCGGCCGGCCCGGGAACACCGCGTCGAGGTTGCGCAGGCCCCCGCGCGGTGCGGTGTGCTTGATCCCGTCGTCCTCGGGACGGACCGGCCGACCCGCGTACTCCTCGGTATCGCCGCGGGCGATGATCCAGTTCTCCCGCAGCGGCGACAGGCCACGGCGGACATCGGTGTCGACGAGCGGATCGGTGTACGGGCCCGAAGTGTCGTAGAGCGTGACCGACTGCCCGTTGGTGAGGTGCACCTGGCGGACCGGCACCCGCAGATCGGGGCGTGAGCCCTCGACATACGCCTTGTGCCAGCCGATGGACACCCCGGCCTCGTCGCGGGAAGCGGGCTGCTCCCCGTCGCTGGAGAACTGCGCGGAGGCAGGCGTGCGTGCGTCCTTGTTGGTCATGAGACCTACTCCCTACGCCGGCATTACCCGGTAACAGGTTCGGCGGTCGACGCAGCGGCTTCCGTCCGGCGGCGGTTCCCGGGGAACGTCTCTCGTTCCACGTGAAACATCGCGAAGACGAAGGTCAGCGCCCTCTCAGCCCGGTGCTCCGAGCTCCCGCGTGTGCAAAGGTGCCTCCACGCTAGCGTCATATGGGGCGCGGTGAACAGTGGGCCCCTGCCCTTCTTGCGATGATCTGGCGGTGACCACGACACAGCAGTTCCCCCAGCCGCCGCCGGAACCGCGCCCCGACGCCGGGGCCGGGCAGGGACATGCGTCCGGGCAGGGCAGTCCCCACGGCCAGGGGCACGGGCCCGGTCCAGAGCAGGGGCACAGTCACGGGCACGGGCACAGCCACGGCCCCGCCGCCCCGGTCTCCCAGCACCTCCGCAAGGTCATCGCCGCGATCCTGATTCCCTTCGCAGCCGCGGTCGTGGTCGGCCTCGTCGCGCTCTGGCCGGGCGGCGCCCCCGCGCACGAGCGCACCGGCGTGGGATTCGACCGGCAGACGCAGCAGGCCACGGTCACCGTGGTGGTGTCGGTGAGCTGCAAGGCGGTGAACGCCTCCGGTGACACACCCACCGGGGACACCTCCACCGCCGAGGGCGCCTCTGCCCAGGCACAGGCGTCCGGGACCTGCAAGAAGGCCACGGTCCGAGTCGACACCGGCAAGGACGAGGGGCGCACCTTCACCGAGATCGTGCAGCCGGACCAGTCGCGGCAGTTGCACCAGGGCGAGAAGGTCGTGGTCGCCTACGAGCCCGCGGCGCCGCGGGAACTGCAGTACTCGGTCACGGACGTGAGCCGGGGTTTGCCCATGACGCTGCTGGCCGGGATCTTCGCACTCGCCGTCGTGGTCGTCGGGCGGCTGCGGGGCGTCATGGCGCTGGTAGCGCTGGCCATCAGCTTCCTGGTGCTGGACCTGTTCATCCTGCCCGCGATCCTGCAAGGGTCGAACCCGCTGGTCGTGGCCGTGGTCGGGTCGAGCGCGATCATGCTGATCGCGCTGTACATGTGCCACGGCCTGTCCGCCCGGACCTCGGTGGCGGTGCTCGGCACGCTGATCTCCCTGGTGCTGATCGGCGTCCTGGGTTCGCTGTTCATCGGCTGGGCCGCGCTCACGGGCAACACCGACGACGACACCGGCCTGATCCACGGTCTTTATCCGGCGATCGACATGAGCGGCCTGCTCCTCGCCGGCGTGATCATCGGCTCGCTCGGCGTCCTCGACGACGTGACGGTGACCCAGACGTCGGCGATCTGGGAGCTGCACGAGGCCAACCCGTCCATGGGCTGGCGCGGGCTGTACCGCGCCGGCATCCGCATCGGGCGCGACCACATCGCGTCCGTCGTCAACACTCTGGTCCTCGCGTACGCGGGCGCGGCGCTGCCGCTGCTGCTCCTCTTCTCCATCGCGCAGAGCAGCGTGGGGACCGTCGCCACCAGTGAACTCGTCGCCGAGGAGATCGTGCGCACCCTCGTGGGCTCGATCGGCCTGGTCGCCTCGGTGCCGGTCACCACGGCCCTGGCGGCCCTCGTCGTCTCGGCCGACCGCCCGGAGGCGGTGCGGAACCGGGCGGCGGCCGGGCTCCCCGCTCCCGCGCGCGGTGGCCGGGGCAGACGGCGCAAGCAATGAGGCCTCACCGGGGACGGTGAAGGGGCTGAGGGCTGGCCCGGCCTGCTCCTCGGGCCGGGCCTCAGGCCTCGGGCCGCCCCTCAGGCCTCGGATCGGGCCGGCTTCGTGTCTCGGGCCGGGCGGTGAAGCGTTACTCCACAGCACACGCCCGCTTGCAGAAACGCTTCAGCCCGCGCTCTGCTCTTCCGCCAGGATCCGGTCCAGGGCCTCGTCGAGATGCGCGTCGAAGTCGGCCAGAGCACCTTCCTGGCCCAGCGGCACCAGTTTGTCCGTGCGGTCGAGGAACGCCACCAGGGAAGCCGTGGAGGAGCGGAAGAGCGCCCGGTCGACGCCGACCTGAAGCCGGATCAGGACCTCCGCAAGCGAGTCGGACTCGGCGGGCGCGATACGCACGTCGCCGTCCCCGCACGGTCTGCCGACCCCGTCCACCAGCAGTTCCCGCCCGAACGCCCAGGTGACGGGGGCGTCTCCGGGCAGATGGAAGGTCAGCCGTACGGCATAGGGATCACAGGTCTCGTACCGCAACTCCACCGGAATGCGGAAGGAGAGCTCCTCGGACACGAGAAAGCTCATCATGACCTCTGCCTGTACGGACTCGCGCATCACTACCCCGTCATCTGCCGTCGACTGGCCGGGAATGATCCCCATAACACTGGTGGCATCTTGCTGAACGTATATGGCAGATCACAAGGAGTGAGTTTTCAGATACTGATAGCCAGCGCGAGAGACCCGACACGCCGCCCCACCTCGCACTGCAACTGGCGCGCCGCGGGCAGCAACCGGTCGGCCTGATGAGCAGGGAGCGAGAGCGCCATCGTCGCGGCCATGGTGCCCACGGTGATCGGAACGGCCGCGCAGACCGTCCCCAGCGCGTACTCCTGACGTTCCGTCACCGGCTGCATTCGCGGCATCCGCTCCAGACGTCGCAGCATCGTGTGGTCGTCACGGGCCGTGTACGGAGTGATGGACCGCACCGGGTAGCGGGCCAGATGGTCGCGGCGGGCGCTCTCGTCCAGCTGCGAGAGCAGGCACTGGCCGATCGCGTGCGCGTGTCCGGTCTCCCGGAAGTCGGCCCACTCCTGGACAGCCGGATTGCCCGGGGTGTCGGAGACACACACGACCTCGATCTCGCCGTCCCGGTACATCGCGTAGTACACCGGCACACCGATCAGATCGCGCCATTGTGCGAGCGAGTCGACGACCGTGCTGCGACGTTTCTGCGCCGCTCCGCTGCTGCTCAGGCGTTCGGCCGCCTCACCGAGGAAGAACAGGCCCCGATCGCGGTGGAGGTAGCCCTCGTGGACCAGCGTCCGCAGCAGGTGGTAGGCGGTGGGGAGGGCGATGCCGGTCTCGCGGGCGAGCTGCTTGGCGGGGGCGCCGTGCTCGTGCCCCGCGACGGTCTCCAGCAGGCGCATCGCGCGCTGCACGGATCCGATGAGGGTCTGCGCCGCCGACGCGGGCGGCTGCTCCGGAACGCCGACGTGGGGGTGCTCCACCCGCGGCGCGGAACGCGGCTGGGCGGGGAGTCCCGTGGAACCGGACGGTGCCCGCGGGGCCGGGGGCGCGTGCGGTCCTGCGGGGGCGGTGTCAACCGTGGCCAAGGGTCACTCCCGTAGCGCGAGGGGGCAGCCCGTGCTGGGGACACGGGTGGGGGAACGCTGCCCGCGGGGGCCGGCCCCCGCGTCGATTCCCGGACCTTATCGGCCTGTCACCGCTCCCAGGCGGACTGTCCGGAAAACTTCCCTCCCCCGAGGGAACCGCTGCTCCCCGTCCCGGGTCACCGGTGTCCCGGAAGGCTCACCAGTCGCCGCGCGACGACGAACCCGCCATGAACTTCCGCACGATGTAGATCAGACCGCCGACCAGCGCGACGAAGATCAGCAGCTTGAAGAGCAGACCGATCACGAAGCCGACGACCGTCGCTATGAGGCTGCCGAAGACGACCAGGGCGATGACCGGCACCGCGATCCACTTCACCCACCACGGCAGACTCGTGAAGACCTCTCGCATTGCCCCGTCCTTACCTCTCCGCCGGCCCTGCGCCGGTTTCACCGGATGGCCGGCGCCTCGTGGTGCCGGACCCGTCGTACGTCCTGCGTACGTCCTGGCTTCGATGCTAGGGCCGCCGGGGGCCCGGGCGGGGCTTTCGCATCCCTTGTCGTCCCCTGACCCTTCCCTTAGGGAACCCTGAGACGGCTCCTCACGCTTCCGGCGGAGAGAACACCACGAGGACCCGCAGATCCTCACTGATGTGGTGGAACTTGTGAGCGACCCCGGCAGGTACGTACACCACGCTGCCGCGCGCCACTTCCGTCGTCTCCAGGCCGACGGTGATGGAGGCACGACCGCTCACGACGAAGTAGACCTCGTCCTGCCGGTGCGGGTTCTGCGGATCGTGCTCGCCCGCGTCCAGCGCGTACAGCCCCACCGACATGTTCCGTTCCCGCAGGAACTGGAGGTAGGCGCCGTCGTTGGCGGCCCGCTCCGCCTCCAGTTCGTCCAGCCGGAATGCCTTCATCGCCTCGCCCGTGTTCGTCATGGATCTCGTCTGCCACGATCAGACACATGAAGAATTTCGTAGTCAAGACGATCGCCAACGCGGGCGCCCTGGCGGTCGCCGTCTGGCTGCTCGACAAGATCACCCTGACCGGGGACAACACGGCCAAGGAGGTCGGCACCCTCATCGGTGTCGCGCTGGTGTTCGGTCTGGTGAACTTCCTCGTCAAGCCGGTGGTGAAGGTGCTGACCTTCCCGTTGTTCATCCTGACCCTGGGCCTGATCACCCTCGTCGTCAACGCCCTGATGCTGCTGCTGACCTCCTGGGTGTGCGGCAAGGTCGACCTCAGCTTCCACGTGGACGGCTTCTGGACCGCGGTGGTCGGCGGCCTGATCATCTCGGTCGTCTCCTGGGCCCTGCACATGGTCCTGCCGGACGAGGACTGAGGACGGCGCCCGCCCGTCGGCCCACGCGGCACCCCTTCCATCACCGCCGTCGCACCCGTCGCCCCCGCCACCGAGGGTGCGCCACGGATGCGGCGGCTGTGTCCTGAGAGGGTGGAAGCGGCGGGCCACGGCTGCCCGCCACCGCACGAGAACACGTGAAGGGACAGGTGGCATGAACGATTCCGCTGCGAACGGCAGAGAGGGCGCGCCGCGGGCCACCCGTGCACCCGCCGGTGCCGGTGACGGCACGCGAGCCGTCCGGGCCGGGCTCCCCGAGCCGGTCAAGCACGAACCGACCCTGCCCGGTCCCGTGTTCGCCGCCCACTTCCACCTCCCCGGCGACCCCACGGGCCCGTACACCTACGGCCGCGACGAGAACCCGACCTGGACCCTGCTGGAGAGCGCCATCGGCGAGCTGGAGGCGCCCGGAGCGGACGGTGCCGAAACGCTCGTGTTCGCCTCCGGCATGGCGGCCATCTCCTCGGTGCTCTTCTCCCAGCTGCGCGCGGGGGACGCGGTGGTCCTGCCCGACGACGGCTACCAGGCCCTGCCCCTGGTCCGCGCCCAGCTGGAGACGTTCGGCATCGAGGTGCGGACCGCGCCGACCGGCGGAGACGCCCAGCTCGACCTGCTGGACGGCGCACGGCTGCTGTGGATCGAGTCCCCCTCGAACCCCGGGCTCGACGTCTGCGACATCCGGCGACTGGCCGAGGCGGCACGCTCGCGTGGCGCCCTGGTCGCCGTCGACAACACCCTGGCGACACCCCTGGGGCAGCGGCCGCTGGAACTGGGCGCCGACTTCTCCGTGGCCAGCGGCACCAAGCAGCTCACCGGGCACGGCGACATCCTGCTGGGCTACGTCACCGGCCGCGATGCGCAGACCATGGCAGCCGTACGGCGCTGGCGCAAGATCGTCGGAGCCGTCCCGGGGCCCATGGAGGCCTGGCTCGCCCACCGTTCGATCGCCACGCTGCAGCTGCGGGTCGCCCGGCAGAACACCTCGGCGCTGGCCGTCGCCGAGGCGCTGCGCGGACGCCCCGAGGTGACGGGTCTGCGCTACCCCGGACTACCCGGCGACCCCTCCCACGAGATCGCCTCACGGCAGATGCGGCGCTACGGCTGCGTGGTCTCCTTCACCCTGCCCACGCGCGCGCGTGCCGAGCGCTTCCTGGACGCACTGCGGCTCGTGGACGACGCGACCAGTTTCGGCGGTGTGCGCTCCACCGCCGAGCGGCGTGGGCGCTGGGGCGGCGACGCCGTCCCGGAGGGCTTCATCCGGCTGTCCGTCGGCGCGGAGGACCCGGCTGACCTGGTGGCGGACGTGCTGCGGGCACTGGACGAGTCCGCACACTGACGGACGCACGGCGGCGGTCCGAGCCTCCCCCCTCGTGGTTCGGACCGCCCTCGGTTCCGGGTGCCAAGAACCCGGCAACTGGGCCGCCCCCTGTTCCTGCGCCAGGCCCGCGGCGTGACACCGACGTCGATCGGCGAGGAACTCGCGCACAAGGCCGCGCCGCACCTGGACGCGCTGGTGGAGATCGCCGAGGCGGGCCCCGCCGACGAGTCCTCCTCGCGCACCCTGCATCTGCCGGGCCGCCCGAGTTCACCGCGGAACGGGCCCCGCCCGCGCTGAGCGGACTGACCGGGCACGAAGGTCAGGGCTTCGCCCTGCGCGCATCCTTCGGAACGGCCGAAGAGACCCTGGAAGGGCTCTCCGCCGGCCACCACCCTCTGGTCATCAGCACGACACGGCCACATGGCGCCCTCATCACGGCCGCACCGCTGTGCGACGAGGAGCACGTCCTGATCGCCGCTCCGCGCTGGGCGGACGCGATCGGCTCCGCGCAGCGCCGGGGCAAGGACGTGCCCGCTCTGGAGGGCGTCCCGGTGATCGAGGTCCACGAGTCACTGCCCCTCGTCCGCCGTTACTGGGCCTCGGTCTTCGATTCCCGCCCGACCGGGCCGGGCACGGTGATCGTCTCCGATCTGCGCGCGGTCCTGGCGTGCGCGGTGGCCGGTGCCGGGCTCGCGGTGCTGCCCCGCTACCTGAGCGCCGCCGCCCTGAGGCGGGGAGACGTGGTGGCCCTCCATGAGCCGCCGGTTCCATCGCTGCGCACGTACTTCCTGGTCGCACGGGCCGGCACGCTGGCGATGCCGCACCTCGCGCGGGCCCACGAGCGGCTGATGCGGGCAGCGGTCGACTGGTGCTGAGCCCAGCCGTACGCGGGAGTCACCTCGGGTGCGTGGGGGATGACGGTTCGCGATGTTTCACGTGGAACCAGCCGGGCCACATTTCTCCCATGACCGTCCGACCCGTGGTCAAGCGCACCGCCCGCGCCGTCCTGCTCGACGGCGACGATCTGCTCCTGATCAAGCGCACCAAGCCCGGTGTCGATCCCTACTGGGTCACTCCCGGTGGCGGGGTCGAGCCGGGTGACACGACCGTCGTCGACGCCCTGCACCGAGAGGTCCACGAGGAGCTGGGCGCGAAGATCACCGATGTGGTCCCCTGCTTCGTGGACACCGTGGAACACATCGGCGAGGACGGCGGCGCGACCGGAGTGAAGGTCCAGCACTTCTTCGTGTGCCACCTGGAGTCGATGGACCCCTCCCTGAGGCACGGACCGGAGGTGGACGAGCCCACCGGCGAGTACGAGATCGTGCGCGTGCCGTTCACCCGGGTCGGGATCGCCTCGGTGCACCTCGTCCCGCTCTCGCTGCGGCACTACCTGGACGCAAACATCGAGGGCGTACGTGCCATGCACGCCCCGGACCTCGGCTGACCTCCGCGTTCCACGTGAAACAGCCGCCGTCCGGTCGCTGAGCCGCGCCGTCGCCCGCACGTGACATGGCCAAAAGCACGTACGTCTCTTACGAAACGAGTGGACGCCGACGGCCTCCGTCGGACAGCCTGACCTGCGTGTCGACTCCTTCCCCTGCCGCTCTGCCCATCCGCCCCCTGACGCGCCAGGACCTCACCGCCTGCGCCGACCTGTCCGAGAACCGGGGCTGGCCCCGTGAGGAACACAAATGGGGCCTGCTCCTCTCCGCCGGGAAGGGGTTCGGCATCGACGACCCCGACGGAGGTCTGGTGGCCGCCTGCGTGGTCACCGAGTACGGGCCCCACGGCCGACCGGACCTCAGCGCCATCGGCATGGTCCTGGTCGCCGAGCGCCACGCACGCCAGGGCATCGGCCGCCGGCTGATGCGTCACGTCGTCGCGGCGGCAGGCACCACACCGCTGACCCTCCACGCCACCCCCTACGGGCGCCCGCTGTACGAGGAACTCGGTTTCAAGGTCACCGGCCGGTCGGAGATGCTGCTCGGGCGTTTCTCACCGGAGGAACCACTCACCGGGCCCGCCACTCGACCGGCCTCCGCCGACGACCTCGCCGGCATCCTCCGCCTCGACGAGGAGGTCTTCGGCGCGGACCGGACCCCTCTCATCACGCGGCTGCCCGCGTTCGCCGACCAGCTCCGGGTCGCCGAGGAGGACGGCAGGATCACGGGTTACGCGGCTGCCTGGCCCAACATGGACACGCACGTGGTGGGCCCGCTGATCGCCCGGGACACGGAGACCGCCAAGGCCCTCATCACCTCCCTCGCCGCCCACACCGACCGCCTGCTGCGCACCGACATCGACGTACGCCACGAAGAACTGCGGGACTGGGCGAAGCAGCGCGGACTGGCGTCCATCGTCTTCAACGCCGTCATGACGTACGGAATCACGGAACCGCCCGGGGACTGGACCCGACGGTTCGCTCCGCTGACAGTGGCGGCCGGGTGAGCAGCCCGGTCCCCTGGAACGCCTGAGATCGCGAGATGCGGCGGCGGTGTGGTCCTCGGCCTGCTACGACCGCCCTCCTCGTAGTTGCAGGCGCCGGTTGCTTGCACCCGCTGGCAACCCCGGTGGTGCCCTATCCTTGAGGCACCCGCCCCGGGATGGAGGAGACGCCATGACAGCGACGGACCCTGCGCTCACCGCCCTCGCTCAGGGCTGGTGCGCCCTCTCTCTGCTGCACGGCAGGATCGAGACCCACATCGAGCGGGCCCTCCAGTCGGGCCACGGTCTGAGCGTGCGCGAGTACTCCCTGCTCGACGTGCTCAGCCGGCAGCACGACGGCGACGGCGGTCATCTGCAGATGAAGCAGGTCGCCGACGCGGTCGTGCTGAGCCAGAGCGCCACCACCCGGCTCGTCACCCGGCTCGAGGACCGCGGCCTCCTGGAGCGGTACCTGTGCCCCACCGACCGCCGGGGCATCTACACCAATGTCACCGACGCCGGACTGAGCCTTCTGGAGCAGGCCAGGCCGACGAACGACACCGCTCTGCGCGAAGCGCTCGACGAGGCCGCCGAGAACCCGGAGCTGGCGCCCCTGGTCCGGGTCGTGGAGTCGTTGCACGCCCCTGCCCCGGTATAGCGGCGCGCTCCGGCTGGGCGGCGCATAAGCTCCGGGGCATGGGAGATCTTGAGATACGTGCGGCCGTCGCCGAGGACGTCCCCGCCATCGTCGCCATGCTCGCGGACGATCCGCTGGGCGCCCTGCGCGAGTCGCCCGACGACCTCGCCCCGTACCTGGCCGCCCTGGAACGGCTCCGCGCCGATCCGAACCAGCACCTGGTCGTCGCCCTACGGCAGGGGCGTGTCGTCGGAACGCTCCAGCTCTCGGTCATCCCCGGGCTCTCCCGTCGCGGCTCCACGCGGTCGATCATCGAAGGCGTCCGCATCCACGCCGACGAACGCGGCAGCGGCCTGGGCACACAGCTCATCGAGTGGGCGATCGACACCTCACGGCGCGAGGGCTGCCGTCTGGTGCAGCTGACATCGGACCGGACCCGCACCGACGCCCACCGCTTCTACGAACGGCTCGGATTCGAACCCTCGCACGTGGGCTACAAGCTGTCCTTGTGAGCGCCCGCGGTGGCCTCGCTCGCCCTGCAGACCGTCAGGGGACACGCTCGCCGAGGGCCTTCCCCGCGCCGGGTCTCCCCGCCGCCAGGAGTGGCTGTTTCACGTGAAACAGCCACTCCTGCCGTTTTCACCCCGTCGCCAGGGCCGACCTCCCTCCCTCCCTTCGGGGTCAGCCGATCCCCCGCCACCCCTCCAGGGCCACGCCCCCGGGCACCGCGGCCTCGGCGTCGTACGGCTGCCGGGTGAAAACGAACGATCCGAGGTCCAGGTGGTCCACCGCCCCGTCCGGTCGCCGTACCGCACGCAGCAGCTCCCCGGCGTAGTACCCCTCCAGGCCCGTCCAGGTGCCGTCGCCGTTCGCCCGGAACCGCGACCTGCGCCCGGTGCCCGTCAACGGCTCCAGCGACAGCAGTCCGTCCCCGGTCAACCGCAGCCCGAAGCCGTGCGTCCCCCAGTACCACTGGCCCGCCAGCTCCAACACCTCCGGGACGATGTCCCGCAGCGGCCGCCAGGGGTCCGGGATGCGCGGCTCGGCCTCGGCGACGATCCGGACCAGATCCGCCCCCACGGAGACCACCGGGAGGCCGGAGGTGCAGTTGGTCAGCACCACGGCGGCCACATCGTCCTCCACGGCGATGGTGAGAGAGGCGAGGAAGCCCGGGAGCGAACCCGAATGCCCCACCAGCAGCCGCTCACCGGAACGCCGCAACTCCATCCCCAGACCATACGCGTATCCCGCCGTCACGTCCGAGGCCTCGGGCGGAGCGGCCGGGGTGCGCATCTCCCGGACCGAAGCAGCACTCAGCACCCGCTCGTCGCCCCGGGCAAGGAACGCGGCGAACCGGCTCAGATCCCCTGTCGTGGACCAGAGTTGTCCGGCCGGCGCCATCCGGCCGAGGTCCTCGACGGGCTCGGGCAGCATCACGTCGGCCCAGGGGTGCACGGCCCAGCCGCCCGCGTGCGGTGCACGGGGCCGCGCACTCGTGCTGCTCAGGCCCAGGGGTTCGAGCACCTCCCGGCAAAGGACGTCCTCCCACGGAGCGCCGCGCAGCTTCTCGACGAGCGCGCCCAGCACCGTGTAGCCGGGGTTCGAGTAGTGGAACCGCCTGCCGACCGGGTGCCGCAGCGGCTTCTCCCCGAGGACGTCGGCGAGTTCGGGACGCAGCGTGCCCGGGGTCCGCTCCCACCAGGGTGCGGGCGACTCCGCGGCCAGGCCGCCCGTATGGGCCAGCAGATCGGCGATCGTCGCGTCTCCCGCGCCCGTGCCCGGCAGGTGCTTCTCCAGCGGGTCCCCGAGGTCGAGCAGGCCTTCGTCGCGCAGGCGCAGGACGAGCACGGCGGTGAACGTCTTGGTGATGGAACCGATGCGGTACTGCGTGTTCTCGTCCGGCGCGTGCCCGTCCACCGACGTGCGCGCGCCGTGCCAGACCGCCTGCCCGCCCCGTACGACGGACGCGACCAGTGACGGCGTCCGCCCTTCGGCCTGGGCGACGGCGATCCGGTGCGTCAGAGATCGACGGGTGCTGGGCAGCAACTCATCCTGAGGTGTCGTCATGTCCCCAGTCCATCGGGGACGGGCGCGCGCGTCGAGCCGTTTTCGCCAGGTGGGGGCGCTTCCGCCGTACGAACCGGTCCGGACCTCACCGTACGAACCGATCCGGACGGCCCGCAGGCGGCCCCTTGGCGGCCCCCAGGCGGCTCGGGCGGCCCCGAAAAAACGCCTCGTACTAGGCGCGCTCACCCCTCGTCCGCATCCTCCGGTGTGTGGGGCAGCAGGGGGAACAGGCGCGTGATGAGGGCCACCGGGTGAGCGCCGTCCGGGCGGGCCAGGGGCCGCTGCTCGCGATCCTGGTAGGGCGCGAGCGCCCGTCGGATCACATCCGCGACCCGGCCCATCTCCTCGGGCGTCAGGTAGGTGACGGCACTGAAGGCCTCGTCGTGGCGCCATGCGGGCGGGGCGTCGTCCCGCTGGGCCAGCCAGCGCTGCCAGCTCTCGTCCTCCAGCCCCCGGGCCAAGGCGCCGAACTCGTCGTGCGCGGGGCCTCCTTCGGCGGGCGTGCGCGACACCAGACGCCAGGGCCGGGCGCGTCCCCCGCTGTGCGGGACTTCCTCGATGCGCCCGTGGCGAGCGAGCTGCCGCAGGTGGAACGAGCAGAGCCCCGAGCTGTAGCCCAGCCGGGAAGCGGCCTCGGTCGCCGTGACGGTACCGACCTCGGCGAGCAGTTCCAGGAGCGCCGTACGGACCTCGTGCTCACGGAGGGGGGCATCGACGTCCCCTGGTCGGTCGTTCGGGGCGTTCAGCTCTTCAGTCACTTTGCAAAGTCTGCTACTTTGCAAAGCCTCAGGCAAGGGGCCGCCGCAAGAAGCCGTCGCAGGACGCGCCGCGTAGAGCGTCGCCGGAAGCCCTGGCCGAGAAGCCCTGACACAAGTCCTGCAAGAAGGAGAGGCGACCGTGACCGACCGACACCCACGGGGCTCAGTCCGCCGGATCACGGTGGTCGGCGAAGAAGTGCTGGGCCGGCCCTGCGGGGTGGTGACCGAGTTCGGGACGCCGGCCCTGGCGGCGTTGATCGACGACATGTTCCTGACCATGTACGTGGCCGACGGTGCCGGTCTGGCCGCCAACCAGGTCGGCGTCGATCTGCGGCTGTTCGTGTACGACTGTCCGGACGACCACGGGGTCCGGCACGTCGGTCATGTCCTGAACCCGGTACTGGAGCTGCCCGCTCCGGGCGTCCGGCGCCTCGTCGACGACGTCGAGGGCTGTCTGTCCGTCCCCGGTGCCAGCATGCCCGTACCCCGCACCGATCGGGCGGTAGTCCGCGGATTCGACAAGGACGGCAGTCCCGTCGTCATCGACGCAACGGGCTACTTCGCCCGCTGCCTGCAGCACGAGACCGACCACCTGGACGGCCACACGTACCTGGACCGGCTCTCCAAGCGGGACCGCAGGGACGCGCTGCGGCAGATGACGGACCACCGTGACGACGTCTTCGCACAGCGCGCGGCCAAGGCCGCCGCCCTGGACCGGTGAGCAGAGCGGGAAGAGCGCCCGGCGGCGTCGGCTCAGGTCTGGGCCATGTCGACGAACCGTGAGTAGTGGCCCTGGAAGGCGACCGTGATCGTCGCGGTCGGACCGTTACGGTGCTTGGCCACGATCAGGTCGGCCTCCCCCGCACGCGGCGACTCCTTCTCGTAGGCGTCCTCGCGGTGCAGCAGGACGACCATGTCGGCGTCCTGCTCGATGGAGCCGGACTCGCGCAGGTCGGAGACCATCGGCTTCTTGTCGGTGCGCTGCTCGGGGCCACGGTTGAGCTGGGAGAGCGCGATGACGGGGATCTCCAGCTCCTTGGCGAGCAGCTTGAGGTTGCGGGACATGTCCGAGACCTCCTGCTGGCGGCTCTCGGCGCGCTTGGCACCGCCGGACTGCATCAGCTGGAGGTAGTCGATGACGACCAGCTTGAGGTCGTTGCGCTGTTTCAGCCGCCGGCACTTGGCACGGATCTCCATCATCGACAGGTTCGGGGAGTCGTCGATGTACAGCGGGGCGGCGGAGACGTCCGGCATCCTGCGGGCAAGCCGGGTCCAGTCCTCGTCGGTCATCGTGCCCGAGCGCATGTGGTGCAGGGCGACGCGAGCCTCGGCGGACAGCAGGCGCATCGCGATCTCGTTGCGGCCCATCTCCAGCGAGAAGATGACGCTCGGCAGGTTGTGCTTGATCGAGGCGGCTCGCGCGAAGTCGAGCGCGAGCGTCGACTTGCCCATCGCGGGACGCGCGGCGATGACGATCATCTGACCGGGGTGCAGGCCGTTCGTCAGCGAGTCGAAGTCGGTGAACCCCGTGGGCACTCCGGTCATCTCGCCGCTGCGCGACCCGATCGCCTCGATCTCGTCGAGGGCGCCTTCCATGATGTCGCCCAGCGGCAGGTAGTCCTCGCTGGTGCGCTGTTCGGTGACCGCGTAGATCTCCGCCTGGGCGCGGTTGACGATCTCGTCGACGTCGTCGTCGGCCGCGTAGCCCATCTGGGTGATCCGGGTACCGGCCTCGACCAGGCGGCGGAGCACCGCACGCTCGTGGACGATCTCCGCGTAGTAGGCGGCGTTCGCCGCGGTGGGCACCGTCTGCACGAGCGTGTGCAGGTACGACGCGCCGCCCACCTTGTTGATCTCACCGCGCTTGGTCAGCTCGGCCGCGATCGTGATGGGGTCCGCGGGCTCGCCCTTGGCGTAGACGTCGAGGACGGCCTGGTAGATCGTCTCGTGGGCCGGCTTGTAGAAGTCGTGGCCCTTGAGGATCTCGACGACGTCGGCGATGGCGTCCTTGGACAGCAGCATGCCGCCGAGCACGGACTGCTCCGCGTCGAGGTCCTGCGGAGGAACCCGCTCGAACGCCGGGCCCGCACCTTCCCAGGAGCCGCCCTCCCGGCCCCGGTCGTGCTGTTCCTCGCGGCCGCGACCGCCGTCGGGCCGCCTGCGGGAAGCAGGCAGGCGATCACCTGGTCCGCTGTCGGCCCACGGGTCGTCCAAGGGCTCGGAAATGCTCACCGAGCGGCCTCCTCCCGTCCGCCGAGCGGACCTCGCCGTGCCTCTCTTTTCTACGGCACGGCACTGACAAATCGAGAGGCCCACCTCCGCTTCCGGCGCGTCGTTTCGGGACGTTTCGAAAGCCGGCGAACGGAGCGGGCGCCGGACCACGGTAGGCCCCCGGGCACCGTCAGCCAATCTGGTTATCCACAGGCCATGTGGACGACGGGCCGGATGCTGTGGAGAACTCCACGAAACCTGTGCACGACTCGGTGGACAGCGCTGTGAACAAGCCCTCGGCGGTTTCCGCAGACCCTCTTTGACCTGCTACTTTCCCGTCCACCGGCTGTGCAGAAGAAAAACTTCGCCCATCGGACCAAGATCGGTTCGAACGAGGTGCACAAGTGCGCAGCCCACATGGGCAAGTAAGGGTCCCAAAGCCTTTGCATCACTTACCTGTGGACGGTTAGATTGGTGCCCATGACACAGGCTCCCGCACGCCCTACGGCCGACCGGCGCCGGCACGACCGAGAGATCGTCGCGCTGGCCGTCCCGGCCTTCGGCGCACTCGTCGCCGAGCCGCTCTTCGTGATGGCCGACAGCGCGATCGTCGGCCACCTCGGCACCGCACAGCTCGCCGGACTCGGTGTCGCCTCGGCCCTGCTGACGACCGCCGTGAGCATCTTCGTCTTCCTCGCCTACGCCACCACGGCCGCAGTCGCCCGCCGTGTCGGCGCGGGTGACCTCCAGGCCGCTATCCGTCAGGGCATGGACGGTGTGTGGCTGGCGCTGCTGCTCGGCGCCGCCGTCATCGTGGCCGTACTGCCTACAGCACCCGGCCTGGTCGGTCTCTTCGGCGCCTCCCACACGGCCGCTCCGTACGCGACGACGTACCTGCGCATCTCCGCACTGGGCATCCCCGCCATGCTCGTCGTCCTCGCCGCCACCGGTGTGCTGCGCGGACTGCAGGACACCCGGACCCCGCTGTACGTCGCCGTCGCGGGCTTCGTCGCCAATGCCGCCCTGAACGCCGGTCTCGTCTACGGCGCCGGACTCGGTATCGCGGGCTCCGCCTGGGGCACCGTCATCGCCCAGTGGGGCATGGCCGCGGTCTACCTCACCGTGGTCGTCCGCGGTGCCCTCAGGCACGGCGCGTCCCTGCGCCCGGACGCCGCAGGCATCAGGGCCTGTGCCCAGGCCGGCGTTCCCCTCCTGGTCCGCACGCTCTCCCTGCGGGCCATCCTGATGATCGCCACGGCGGTCGCGGCCCGCCTGGGCGACGCGGACATCGCCGCCCATCAGATCATCCTGTCCCTGTGGAGCCTGCTCGCCTTCGCTCTCGACGCCATCGCGATCGCCGGGCAGGCCATCATCGGCCGCTTCCTGGGCGCCTCAGACGCCGAGGGCGCCCGAGGGGCATGTCGTCGCATGGTGGAGTGGGGCATCGCTGCCGGGCTCGTCCTCGGGCTTCTGGTCGTCGTGGCACGGCCGGCATTCCTGCCCCTGTTCACCGGTGACTCCACAGTGAAGGACGCCGCCCTTCCCGCGCTGCTCCTGGTGGCGCTCTCCCAGCCCGTCTGCGGCATCGTCTTCGTGCTCGACGGCGTCCTGATGGGCGCGGGAGACGGTCCGTACCTGGCCGGGGCGATGATCCTGACGCTGGTGGTCTTCGCCCCCGCCGCGCTGCTGGTGCCCGCCCTCGGGGGTGGGCTCACCGCGTTGTGGGCCGCGATGACCCTCATGATGACGGTGCGCATGCTGACCCTGTGGGCGCGTACCCGTTCGGGCCGCTGGCTCGTGACGGGCGCGACACGCTGAAGCGTCCGCCCACTGGATTCGCACTGCCGTCATCGAGCGGTGTTTCACGTGAAACACGCCCTACGTCCCGCGATCCGCTCGCCTCGACGACCACGAAGAGGGGGCCGTACCCCGCCGGGTACGGCCCCCTCTTTCGACTGCGGTCAGCCGAGCACGGCGATCAGGCCGCGACGACCTCGACGTTGACCTTGGCGGCAACCTCGGGGTGCAGACGCACGGACGTCTCGTGGGCGCCCAGGGTCTTGATCGGCGCACCCAGCTCGATGCGACGCTTGTCGACCTCGGGACCACCGGCGGCCTTGATCGCCGAAGCGACGTCGGCCGGGGTGACGGAACCGAAGAGGCGGCCGGCGTCGCCGGAGCGAACGGCCAGACGGACCTTCACACCCTCGAGCTGGGCCTTGATCTGGTTGGCCTGCTCGATGGTCTGGATCTCGTGGATCTTGCGAGCACGACGAATCTGCTCGACATCCTTCTCGCCACCCTTGGTCCAGCGGATAGCGAACTTCCGCGGGATCAGGTAGTTGCGAGCGTAACCGTCCTTGACGTCGACGACGTCGCCCGCGGCACCGAGGCCGGAAACCTCGTGGGTCAGGATGATCTTCATGAATGGCTCACCCTTCCCTTATCGCGCGGTGGAGGTGTAGGGCAGCAGCGCCATCTCACGGCTGTTCTTGACGGCCGTGGCGACGTCACGCTGGTGCTGCGTGCAGTTGCCGGTCACGCGGCGGGCACGGATCTTGCCGCGGTCGGAAATGAACTTCCGCAGCATGTTCGTGTCCTTGTAGTCCACGTACGTGACCTTGTCCTTGCAGAAAGCGCAGACCTTCTTCTTAGGCTTGCGCACAGGCGGCTTCGCCATGGTGTTTCTCCTGTGTGATCAAGAAGTGTGGGTACGGCCCCGCCCCTCGACCCGTCCCGGTCCGCGGACCGGTCCGAAGGCCTAGAAGGGGGGCTCGTCCGAGTAGCCGCCGCCGCTGCCGCCGCTGCCGCCGGAGCCACCGCCCCAGCCGCCGCCACCCTGCTGGCCACCGGCGGGAGCGCCGGTCGCCCAGGGGTCGTCGGCGGGAGCGCCGCCGCCACCCTGCTGGCCGCCGCCGGGGCCGCCGCCCCAGCCGCCGCCACCCTGGCCGCCGCCGGCGCCGCCGCCGTACCCGCCCTGGCCACCTCGGCCGCTGGTCTTGGTGACCTTGGCCGTGGCGTTGCGCAGGCTGGCGCCGACTTCCTCGACGTCCAGCTCGTAGACCGTGCGCTTGACGCCCTCACGGTCCTCGTAGGACCGCTGCTTCAGCCGGCCCTGCACGATGACGCGCATGCCTCGCTGGAGCGACTCGGCGACGTTCTCCGCCGCCTGGCGCCAGACCGAGCAGGTCAGGAACAGGCTCTCGCCGTCCTTCCACTCGTTCGTCTGGCGATCGAAGGTGCGGGGCGTGGACGCGACGCGGAACTTCGCGACCGCCGCACCGGAGGGGGTGAAGCGCAGCTCGGGGTCGTCGACGAGATTGCCGACGACCGTGATGACGGTCTCGCCTGCCATGGGGGTACCTCTCGGCGGGTTTGCTGCTGGCTGCTGGTGCTGCTACTCGGATCCCGAGGCCGGCTGAGCGAAAGGGCTCAGTGGGTCTCGGGGCGGAGGACCTTGGTCCGGAGGACCGACTCGTTCAGGTTCATCTGGCGGTCGAGCTCCTTGACGACCGCAGGCTCGGCCTGCAGGTCGATGACCGAGTAGATGCCCTCGGGCTTCTTCTTGATCTCGTACGAGAGACGACGACGGCCCCAGGTGTCGACCTTCTCGACCTTTCCGCCGCCGTCACGGACGACAGAGAGGAAGTTCTCGATCAGCGGGGAGACAGAGCGCTCCTCGAGATCGGGGTCGAGGATGACCATCACCTCGTAGTGACGCATGTGGAACCCACCTCCTTCGGACTCAGCGGCCACGGTCGTTCCGTGGCAGGAGGGTTGTGATGCGTACGCAATCGTGTCTGCCAGTAAAACAGCCGGCACTGACAACGGGGGTCGGCCGACGGAATCTCCTGACCGTCCCCTGGTTGCCCCGCGCTCGGGCCGGGCAGACACAAGTGCAGACGGAACAGACTACCCGCACCCCCGCTTCCGGTTGAAATCGGGGCGCAGGACCCGGCAATCTGGACACCTCGGGTGTACATGGCGCTACGATGCGCTGCCTTTCGCAGGAGGTGCCCCATGGCACAGACGATGCGACCGAACACCGCCGCGAACAACGGCCTCTTCGCCACGGACGGCAAGGCCCATCCTCTCCAGGACACACTGCTCGCGGTGACCCTGGTGCTGGGCATCCTCGCCTTCATCACCGGGCTCCTCTTCCACGGCCTGCACCTGCTGAGCTCCTGGGCCGGGCTGGTGGGCATCCTCACCGGGGCGTACGGCCAGTGGATCTCGGTGACGACGCGCGAGCGCTTCGGCCTCATCCTCGGTCTCGGTGCCTCCGCCATCGGGTTCTTCCTCGGCATGGCGCACGGCGGTCTCTTCGGCGGCCTCTTCGGCTGACGCCGGCACCGGCCGCTCCCGACACGGGCGGCGTCCGCCGTACCCGGC